>CAZIDI010000007.1:0-20737 GCA_964537805.1 uncultured Muribaculaceae bacterium
TAAATGAATTTGATGGATTTAGTGATTTTAGAGTTAAAAAAATAATAAGAGCTAAACAAGAAAAAGATATAATGACAGTAGAAGACCTAGATTATGTTATTAAAAAAGTAACAAGACATGAAATAGTTCATGCTTTTATGTATGAAAGTGGATTAGATTGTAATAGTGATTATGCTAGAAACGAAGAACTAATAGATTGGATAGCTATACAATTTGAAAAGATTTTAGATGCTTTTGCAAGTCTTAATATAATTTCTTATAAAAAAGAAATAAAAGATAATAAATTAAAGAAAACAATAGCTTTTTCTAAGTCTAAGGAAAGTAAAAATAAAGAAATTGTTGATGCTATAAATAAAGCAATAAATGCTGAAAATGAAAAGTTGAAAAGTGGGACGATAATAGGACCAAATACTCCTATTAGTTATGGAGATGGATTTAATGTTTAAATATTATCTAGATGGAAAACAAATACGAAAAAAAGATATTCCATCAGAAGCAATAGAAATAACAACCTACGGAGACTTATTTCATAAAATAAAAAGATTTATAAGTGGGTGCATAAATGATAAATAGTAAAGAAGACTTAGTAAATAGAATAAAAGAAATGGCTAGAGACTTAGAAAATAGAGCCGAAGATATAGCAATAGATTGGAATAAAAAATAAAAAGTATAAGTTTTTATTCTAGTATAGAACCTGGAGAAATAACAGAATGGGATATTACTAAACGATATTTAGTGCTTCCTAATGAATGGAAAGGAGAATTTCATAAAGACAATTAAATCTTTATAAATAAAATATCTTTCATATCATATTAAAAAATACAAATAGAATGATGGTGGTGGTGTGGCAAAATATAATTGGAAAAAATTGGAAAATGAATATATATTAGGAGATTATAAAAGTGTAAGTGCTTTTTTAAAAGATAAAAATATTCCAAGAAATGGTAGCACTCAAAAAAATGTAAAAGGCTGGAATGAGAAGAAAGTTCAAAAAGAGTGCGAAAAAAGTTCTAAAACAATAGAAAAAGTCATTGAGAAAGAATCTACAAAAGAAGCTGAGAAAATTGCTAATGTAAAAGATACTGCTGAGGAATTATTACGAAAGATAAATGTATCTATAACTGAGTTAGATAAATATTTTGCTAAAAGTTCAAAAAAGACAAAAACAGTTGAATTTGATTATAAAGTAAATAAAGCAAGCAAAGAAGTAACTGAAGAAGAAACTACTATTCAAGAGTTTTATTCCATCATAGATAAAAGTGGACTTAAACAATTAACTTCTGCTTTAAAAGATATTAACGATATATTAAACAATAATGGACAAAATCCAAACGATAAGTCTTATCTTGATGAATTAGAACAAGTATGGAGAAAACGAAATGAAAAGTGAAGCAATAACCTTTTATATAGATCATCCAGTTGAATTTGCACAGGATATCTTAAAAGTAAATCCAACTAAAGACCAAGCAAGTGTTATGAATGATGTTGCTAAGTATTCTTTAGTGTCTGTTAAGAGCGGACACGGAGTTGGTAAGAGTGCATTAGAATCGTGGATTATATGGTGGTATATTTCTACAAGACCATATCCAAAAATAATGTGTACAGCGCCAGCAAAACATCAATTACACGATATTTTATGGGCAGAAGCATCTAAGTGGAAGAGGAACAATAAAGCATTAAATAATGACTTCGAATGGACTAGTGAAAAGATATATCTAAAAGGTGCTCAAGAAGAATGGTTTGCAATAGCGAGAACAAGTAATAAACCAGATGCCTTGCAAGGAACACATGCCGAACACGTTTTAATCATTATAGATGAGGCAAGTGGTGTTCCAGATATAGTGTTCGAGCCAGTATTAGGCTCAATGTCTACTAAAGATGCTAAGTTATTAATGTGTGGAAATCCTACTCAATTGAGTGGATTTTTTTATGATAGTCATACTAAATTAAGAAGTATGTATAAGACACATACAATAGATGGTTCAAAAAGTGAAATGGTAGACCCTAACTATGTTAAACAAATTATAGAAATGTTCGGCAAAGATAGTGATGTTTATCGTGTTCGTGTTGCTGGAGAATTTCCAAAAGCAAATCCAGATAGTTTTATTAGTTTAGGATTAGTAGAAGAAAGTATTCAAAATAAGCAAATAGCAAATGTTAACGATATTTCATTAGGGGTGGATGTAGCACGATTTGGAGATGATGAAAGTGTTATATCACTAGTGTTTAATTATATGAAATTGGATAGTTTAAAGATATTTAAACATAATGACACAATGAAGTTGACAGGGCAAATAGTAAATATCATACAAGAATTAAATAAAAAATATCCTAACATCTATGTAAAAGTCAAAATAGACTGTGATGGATTAGGTGTTGGAGTTTTTGATAGATTAAAAGAAGTTATCTCCCAAAAAGGACTTAAAGCAATAGCAATTGAGTGCCATTTTGGTGGTAAAGGCGGAAAAGTTAGTCACGATGAACCAATTGAATATAAAAATTCTACAGGTATTATGTGGGGAACAATACGAAGTAAACTCTTAAACAAGAGTTTATTTTTATGCAATGATGATGAATTAGTTAGTCAATTAACTAATAGAAAATATTTCATAGAGTCTGATGGAACAATAAGACTTGAAAAAAAAGAAGAAATGAAAAAAAGAGGTGTTCATTCACCAGATAGAGCCGATGCTTTAGCATTAGCTTTATATGAACCAATAAATAAAATGGAAATGTCTAATACACCATTTATTCAAGTTTAAAGGATGTGATAAAGAATGTTACGATTTAGTAAAGAATTATTAGAAAGAGAAGATAGCATAACAACTATCTTTTTTAAAGTGCAAAAAGAACTAGATGCTAGGCGAAAATTATATGATGAATTTAGACAGAAATTAACAGATGAAGAAATAGCAAGCCTAAGTGATGAGAATATAAAAGTTCCTTTGGCAAGATATTTATCAGTTATGGCAGTAGGATTTTTTGCTGGGAAACCTCCAATATATAAAATTCATGCATATGATAAAGAGATAGATAAGTTAAACCAAGAATTATTTGATAAAAAGCCAAATGATGAGCAGAAGGTAAAAGAAATGGAATATATTCTTAAACACGTAACTGATTATAATGATGATGCTAAAGAATTTTTTAGCCTTGCATTTGATTATTTTGTAAAAAGAGCTTGCTATGAGATTATATATAAAAATAAAGACTCTGAAATTGTTTATGCTAAAAGCGATGCATTAGAGACAGTCGCCATTTGGGATTATTCTATTCCAAAACAATTAATTGGATTATATAGAATAATAAGAACAACTTTAGCCAATGGTGAATATCAAAATATGGTAGAGCTTACTACGGTAAATGGTAAAAGATATTATATGGATACACCAGAAAAAAGGAAATTATTTGAGAACAAAGAAGAATATAAAAGAAAATTTGAAAATGAATCATTATTTAAAGAAAATAAGAAGAAATTTGAACTTCCAAAATGGGATGATATTCAAGCAATAGCAATGGAAAATGAACACAACCTAAATATATTTGAAAATGTATTAAGCTTAATTAAAACGTATACTAGATCAATTCAAAATGAAAGAAATACTTTTAAGTATAATGATGAGGCTATTTTAGGAGTAACGGGATATTCTCCTGAAAATAAAGCAGTAATTTATGATGAAAACAACAGACCAATGAAAAATCCGGCAAGAATACTTGAAGATGAAATGGTACTAACATCAAGAGTACGATACTTGCAAGAAGGTGGAAAATTGGAATGGATTATAAAGGATGTTAACGATAATGCGTTTCAAAATCATAAAAAAACACTGATGGATTTAATTTGTTTATGCGCATTTATACCAAATATGACTGATTTAGGATTTACACAAGCAGATAATAATAGTGCTTTAGAGAAAAAGTTCTTTGCTTTGCAACAGTTAATAGTAGATGCTGAGGCAGATTTTAACCAAGGATTGTTGAGACGTTGGGAATTAATATTTAATAAATTTAATAAAGATAAACACAAAGATTATGACTTTAGAAATGTTGAAGTAACTTTACAAAGAAATATGCCTAGTGATAGTTCTAGTATGGTTAGTATGATAATGCAATTAAGAGAACTATTAGGAGATGAAACTTGCATAAGTATGTTGCCTTTTGATTTGGACCCTAAAAATGAAATAGCAAAGAAAAAGCTAGAAGCAGAAACAAATTTAGAGGATAATCAAGAACTTATGAAAAAGTTTAGTAAGAATAAAGAAGTATATAAAACTAATGATGAAAATCTAGAGAATAAAACTAATGATGATTTACAAACAACACCTGGAGAAGTCATTAAAGGTTCTAAAGAAAAAGATAATGAGAATAAACCCGCTGCAATACAAGATTTAGATAAATTAAAAAAGTAGGTGTTCTAATTGAATCAAGAATTAATTGATAAGAGATGGAATCTTACTAGAAAAGAATTAAAGCGATTTCAATTATGGTATAAAAAGCAAAATAAAAAGACACAAGATAAAATTCAAGAAATAATAAACTACTATGATATATCTTATAATGACTTGAATAAATCAATAAAATTTTCTGATAAAGAAAGACTCAATCGTAAAATAGAAGAGTGGAAAGAATTAGGCATTTATAATGGCTATTTTAAGTACCGTACAGAGGAATTAAACAAACATAACATAAATTATCGTGACTTAATAGAAATACTTTTCTATGGCGCGTTTATCGAAGAAAATAGTATTCTTTTGGACGAAATAAATAGTTTATTTCAAGAAATAGGACAAGATTGTTACAATCAAGGTAGAAATGATTTAGGAAAGAGTGAGAAAGTATTATCACATCCTTTTTTAGATAATTTTAGTCTGACATTAATAGATGGTATCATACTTTCAGATTACTTAGATGCATTATATTTGACTAATATGCAAGAAATACAAAAACAACATCTTATTGCATTACAACAAAACAAAAAATTAGATGTTTATAGTGATGTAATGCAAAGACAATTTGATAAGCAAAGAAATAGATTAATTTGCACTAACGATGACAAATATAGTGGTGGCTTAGATAAATATGTTACAGCATTAGGAAATATGGCGTATTTAGAAGCAAGTAGCGGCTATAACACAGAAGTGAAGTTCATATCCGATCATTGTGAACATGTTACTGAAATGTGTTCTTATATGGATGGAATGGTATTTAATACGGAAGAACGAAATGTATTTACAAGACCATATGGAGATACCGCAAAAGATTTAGCATTGCAAGAGATGGATATAATGGGATTAGTAATTGGAATAAATATGCCACCTATATCAAAACATTTTCATTATTGCCATAGCATTTTTACTTATTTGGTAGATAAGAGTGCTAATGAATTGAGAGAGATGATATTTGAAAAAGACTTTGAAAAGATATTTAAAGAAGAATATTTTGAAGAGTTTGAAAAATTAGATAAAACTAAAGAACACCTTATTTATTATGATTTAGAAACAGGAAAAGTTTTTGAAAATATAATAAATGGAGAAGCCCACAAAGTAAAAGTTAGTCCTTTAATGAACATTAAAATTACTTTAGCAAAAAAAGATAGCCTAATAGCAGTTCATAATCATCCTAGTAATTTATCCTTTTCACTTACCGATTTTCAAACTTTTAATAATTCGAGAGAATTAAAAGGTATTGCAGTAAGGACTGATAAATATATTTACTTGTTAAGTTGTGGAAATGGTAGTAAACTAAAATCTACTATTAGCAATATGAAACAAATGAAAAGTATATTTAATAAAATACAAGATGATATGAAAATAACTTCTAAAAACAAAACAATAGAGACAGTTCATTTAAGAAATAAATTATTTGCTGAAGAAATGGGATGGAAATATGAAAGAATCGAAAATAGAAAAGATGATTAGAGAACATTTTAAAGATGAAATTGTTTCAGATGAAGATATGAAAGAAATTGTACAATGCTTAAAAAAAGAAAAAATAACAACAAAAGACAAATTATTGAAATTTTTTAAGAAATTAGAAGAAAGAGATAAATTTGTAATATGGGATGATTCAGATGACAAAATTATAGAAAACAATCAAGAATAATAGAGTGCTTTTATTATTGTTAGTGGTACTATAAAAATGTAAGAAAAAGCCCATATAAAAATGTAGGATTTCTTACATAATTATATTCCCCAAAAACAGCATTTTTATATTGACTTTAACAATTATGGAGAAATATATGAAATTTATAAAAAGAATGTTGTTAAAAATATTAGAGATAAAGCCAATTTATAAAATTTGTATGTTTATTGTAGATAGCATATAAATTTGCACTACTTTGTAAGTAGTGTATTAATAATGTGAAATGATGGTGTGGTTAAAGATAGATCCGCAAAAGTTTAACCTTCACGTTATTAATGCAGTACTTATAAATAGTACTAAATAAGTCGATAGAAATATCGGCTTTTTATATTGCTAGAAATGGAGGATTATATGGCAGAAGTTGATGGAATATGGCGAATGATAAAAGGTAGACGCGTATTTATTAAGAATGGTCAAAGTTTAACAGAGGCTATGCGTGAAAGTGGAAAATTTGAAAATAAGGAAATAAGTAATAAAACTGTTAAAATTATTGATAAAAACACTGAAGAATTTAGCAAAAAAATAATGAATCAAAACAAAGAAAGTGCAATTGTGTTTGATGATGATGGAAAAGAAATTATGTTTAAAAATGGTGAACAATTCAAAGTGGAATTTAGAGGTCAAGAATTACAGCATCTGAAAGAAATGAATTTTACTCATAATCATCCTACAACATCTGATTATGATAGTACTTTTTCAAAGCAAGATTTAATATTTGCATATGATAATGATTTAAAGTCTATATCTTCTATAAACCAAAAGGGAGATATTATTACTTTACAAAGAGATAAAAATATAAAATATGATGATGAACATAAACCAGGTTTTTTAGCTGGCGATTATCAAAGATATAAAGAAAAAGTGACTACTGGAGTTTCAAAAGATAATTTAAGCGACTCTGCTAACGATATTGACAAATGGTTAAGTGAAAATGCTGAAAAATATGGATATAGATATGAAAGAAAAGTTGCAAATAATAACCTAAAAAAGGGAACAACTTTAAAAGAACACGAAATATCCAAAAATAAAAAATATAGTGAAGAAGAACTGCATAAAATGACCAGTAAAGAATTAGCGACTTTATTAGTAGAAGACCAAGTAAATAGAGGAGTCGTCAAGCTTGAAAATAAAGAACTTCAAATAAAAATGAGACTAACTGGTTCTACTAAAATGAGCAAATCAAGTTTGATTGAATATGTAAAGAAAAATTTATAATCACTACCATAGGGAACTAAGAAATTAGTTCCTTTTATAGTGCTTATAAATTGCACTAAGACTAATAGAAATATTGGTCTTTTTTAGTTTCTAAAAATTGAACGACTTGGGCAAAAAGAACGAGTTGGGCGAAAGGAGAATGAGAAATGGAAGCTGAAGAAATTAAGCAAGAAAATTTGGAGGTCAAAGAAGATATTCCAGTAGTAACCTTTGATGAAATATTAGAGGATAAAGAATATCAGAAAGAATTTGATAGACGAATAAGTAAGGCAATAGAAACTGCTGAGAAAAATTGGCAGGAAAAAGCGGAAGCTAAAAAAGCTGAAGCTGAAAGACTTGCAAAAATGGACGAAGACCAAAAGAAGTCTTATGAATTAGAACAAGCAAATAAGAGAGCAGAAACCGCGGAAAGCAAACTTAGTGCTTATGAATTAAAAGATGAAGCCATTAAGCAAGCAAGTGAAAAAGGAGTAGATTTGGACCTTATGCAAACTCTTGATTATACCAAAGAGACTGCCGAAAGTATCACAAGTAAAATTGAAATATTTTCACAAGCTTTAAAGAAAAATCATGAGAAAGCAATAAGTGAGTATTCAAAAGAACCTACTCCACAAGTAGGGGACAATATCCGCCCTGATGAAGATAAAACTGGATATGAAAGATTTGAAGAAAAATATAAAAAATAGAAAAGGAATGATTTAAATGAACGAAGATACAATTAAGTTCTATGATGGTAAAGCTGTAAATGGACAAGCATTTGGTGCTTACATTTCAGAGATTGCAAAAACAAGAGAAAACAAATTAATTAATGCTGATATTTTTACTAGTGATAAAAATGTAAATGATACATTTGCTAATTCAACTGGTAATATTTATGCAGTTTTACCAATTTTAGGAGACCTTAAAGGTGAAGCTCAAAACTATGATGGCGAAACTGATTTAACTGAAGGTGAAGGAGTAGACACTTATCTATATGGTGTAACTAGTTATGGTAGAGCCTTAACTGGAAGTGAAATTGACTATGCTAACGAAATCGCTGGTAAAAGTGTTGACTTTAGAGAACATTTAGCAAAAAGAATGGGTGAAAAATGGGTAGATATCCGTGAAGATACTTTAATTAGTATTATTAAGGGTATGTATTCATCTACAACTGATGGTGCTGATGAGTTTGCAAAAGAACACACTTTAGAAGTTGCCTTTATTGAAGAAACTTCATTAAATGATGCTTCACAAAAAGCATTAGGAGATAAAGATTTTAATGGTAAAGGATTAATTCTTACTATTATGCACTCTAAAATTGCTAATAATCTAAGAAATAAAAAATTATTAGAATATATGAAATACACTGATGAAAACGGAATGGAAAGAAATTCTAATCTAGCTCAATGGGGAGATAAGTTAGTTTTAGTAGATGATACTATCACAACTGTTAAAGATGGTGGAACTACTAAATATATGACTTATGGTATTGGTAATGGTGCATTCATTCGTGATGAAGATTTACCAGTAGAAGTACCATTTGAAAGATATAGAAACCCATTCAAAAATGGTGGAAAGGTTACATTAATTAATCGTGAAAGAAAAGTACTTCACCCAAAAGGATTTAGTTTCTTAAAACAAAATGTTAAAACTGATTCACCAACTGATTTAGAGTTTGCTGATGGTGCTAACTGGGGACTTGCTAAAAATACTAATAAGGAAAATCCATCATATTACCCACATCAATTAATTCCAGTAGTTAGAATTGTTTCAACTGAGGCTTAATTTGATGAGTAAATTTAGAAATAAAGTTACTAATGAAATTGTAGAAGCAAATAGTTTTACGGAATTATTTGCTTTTTCTCACAATTCAAATTATGAAATAGTAACTGAACCAAAAGAAGAGAAACCAAAAGCAAATTCAAAAAAGAAAACTGAACCAAAAGAAGAAAAAACTACTGAACAAGCAGTAGAATAAAGGATGTGTAAAAATGAGGGATAAAATCATAAAAGATTTAGATGAAAATTTTAGAAAAGGCGATGAGTCGATAATAGAAGATTATATTGATTTCTATTCTTCTATTGCTTCCGATAATTCAAATAGAGTCAAGGGAGACGAAAAGTTATATCCATACATTTTTGAAGCAGTTAAAGAAGCATATGGAAGAAGAGGAAATGAAGGTACTACGTCAACTAATGAAAGCGGTTTTAATGTTTCTTATATTGATATTGTCAAGAAACTAAAATCAGATGTTATGTCTGTAAGGATATTGCCATGAAGTTACTTAGAAAATTAGAAAATGTAGAATTAAAAAAGGCTATTTACAAAAAGCAATCTAATGGTGTAAAAATTGTTGATAGTTATGAATTTATAGATGATTTTAAAGTGTGTTTCCAAGACATAAGTGATGAAGTATCAATTAGTGCTTATGGTGCTGAAATAAACTCTATAAAAAGACTTTCTTCTATTAGAAATGAACTTGAGTTTTTTTTATTACCTAAAATGGACAGTATCGAAGATAATATTTCAAAATATGTTATTTCTTATAATGATAAGAATTACAAAATCAAAGTTGTAAAACATCATTATATAGATATACGCTGTTTATGAAACATATTAGTCAGTTGAGTGTAGATTTATCAAATGCTTTGCGAAACAAAAAGAAAGATTTAATCGGGGCTCAAAGAAATACTGCTAAAAAAATATGGGAAGATGTTATCGAAGATGCTCCAGTACGTAGTGGAACATATATCTCTAGTATTAAAATAAGCGATACAGTTGTTACTGAAGATAAAATAAGTACATCCATTTATAGTGATTTGAAAGTAGGAGGGGACAATCCTAAATGGCAAAACGTTCCTCTTGCTTGTCTACTAGAATGGGGTACAGGTATTCAAGGGGCAATTACTAATACTTTTAATCATGGATATCCATATACTTTAAATCCATGGGTGTATTATGATAAATATTTACATATGTGGGTAACTACAGATGGTATGGTTGCACGTCCTCATTTTTTACCATCATTACATAAGAATGAAAGTTATTATTTAGAACAAATTAAGGAGGCTATGAAAAAATGAGAAATTTTATTCAAAGCCAATTAAATAAGATCACTTCAATAGAAAGTGGTCCTTTTATTTCTGAAAGTATTCTGGAGGAAGGAATTACTTATTTTGGCTATCAATTACAAGAGGATTTTATTAGTAGTAATTTTGATAACGATTTTAATATGAAAGTTAACATATTAGGTTTTGTTATGAGAAAAGAAAATACAAGTGAAAATACTTTAAAAATAATTGATGAAGCCAAAGATGAAATAATAAAAGTTTTAAAAAAATCAAATTTTAAAACTAGTTATAAAGACGTTAGCTTAGAAAATGGAATAAGAAAAATTCAAATTACTGCTAATGCTAAATATAACGATAAATTTAAAAAAATAATATAGTAAGGAGCAAAAAAACAATGAATGAAAATGAAGAAAACAAAAGCTATTCAAGTTATAACGGTTCTAAACTAGAGTATAAAACTGACGAAACTTGGAAACAAATCCCCGGACTCTTAAAAATACCAGCAATTGGTGGAGAACCAAACTCAATAAGTACCACAACATTAGATAATACAAAATATGAAACTGAACAATACGGTTTAATGCCAGCCGTAAAACTTGCTTATGAATTTAATTTAGAAGATCCAAGTGCAGAAGCTAATATAAAATTAGCAAGTGATTTGGAAGATGCAAAGTCTATAAATGATTGGCGCATTACTTATTCTAACGGTATTACTGTGGAATATAGAAGTAAAACTATTACAGATATAAAAGAAGGTCAAAGTGGGGATTTGATTAAATTCGGAATGTATCATAATCCAATTAGTGAACCTGTTAGAAAAATACCTACAGTATCAGCTTAGATAAAATAATTGCCTAGGTTTTAATCTGCCTAGGCCTTTTTATTTTATTAAAAATTAGAAAAGAGGAAATTAAATGAAATACGAAATAGATCTAAACGGAGAAAAAATTGGTTTTAAATTTAGAAGCATAGATTGTTTAAATTTAGAAAAAGAAGTAAAAATGCCATTACTTCAATATGTTCAAAATGAAAATATTACAATGTGTATAACCCTACTCCTATATGCAAGAAAATTTGAAAATGAAAAATTTTCTAAAGATAATGCGTGCGAATTATATGACAAATTAATAGAAAATGGTTGGACTTATAAAAAAATAATTCAAGACATAATTTATGAAACTTTAGTTGTTTCTGGTTTTTTAACAAAAGAGGAGTGGGAAGAAACCAAGAAGGAAACGGAAGAACTGCGAAAGAAAATGAAGAAAAAAATGTTGGATACTATAGCAAATACATAACAGCACTTTATAAATCAGGATTACAATTAGAGCTTTTATATAAAGAAATGTATGAAATGGATTTGAATGAGTTAACGGAAACAATTGCGCAAAGAAAAGAAGGAATTGCTTATAAAATATGGCGTCTTGCATCCTTTACAAGACATCCTTTTATAAAAAATTTTCCTGAAACTCCAGAAGAGGCTTGCCCAGAATTATATCCTATGAAAAAAGGAATAGCAATGCCCGATTTTCTTAAAGAAAAAGTTATTAAAAGGAAAAGAGGTGGGATTTTATGAGTGAAGATCAAACCTATGGTGTACAACTTGATTTACTAACACAAAATTATAATAAAAAATTACAAGATGTAGTTAATACAACTCAAACTCAAGCTAAGTTGATTGAACAAAAAGCTAAAGTGAATTTTGGTGGATATTCACCTATTATGGATACAAAAGATTTTAGTCTTGATTTGCAATTAAAGGATGTAGAAAATTATCAAGATCAAATAAAAAAAGTTTTGTCTGATTTAAAAATGGGAAATATAGATACTTCACAAGCTAAGAAGTCACTTGATGATTTGTTGAATGATGTTAAAATTACTAATGATACTTTTGCTAAAAATACTAATATACGTATAAGAATAAATGTAGATGATAGTGAATTATCTTTATTACAACAAGCAGGCACTAATACTCAATTAATAGATAAATATGTAGAACTAACAAATCAAGATTTAGGACAAGCAACAAATAACATAAAAAAGTTAGAAAATAACTTAAGTGATGCTACAAAAGAAGCTCAACGCTTGAATAAAAATACAAGTAGTATCAGCAAAAATACAAGTGATTTAGGCCAAAATTTTGATAAATCTATGAATAAAGGTGTAAGTTCTGCAAAAAAACTTTTATTTTCACTATTTAGTGTACATTCTATATGGAGTTTAATTAGTCGTGCATCAAGTAATGCAATATCTTTAAATGATGGATTAAATTCACGTGTAAGTGTTTTAAATTCTGCCTTAGGAAATATGGTATTGCCTGTAGTTAAGCAAATAGTAAATTATGCAGAATATGGTGTTATATTTACGGCTAAAATTATTCAATTCTTTTTTGGATTTAATGCATTAGCAAATTTAACTACTTCTAATATTAAAAATGCAACTAATCAAGCTAAACAATTAACAAAGACACTAGCAGGATTTGATGAAATAACAAACTTAAATCAATCTAGTAATGGAAGTTTAGCAGGTGGAATTAAAAATGATATGCAAGCATTAGATGACTTTTATAAGAAGATGGAAGAAGTAGAAAAATGGATGCAAAATTCAGGAATTTATGACTTTTTAGGCAAAGTTAAAGATGTTCTTAGTGTAATTTATAAAGCTGTGTTGAAACCATTATGGGAATATGCACTAAAACCTATGTTAGAGTTTGCTTTAAATCATCCAGAAGTTTTAACAACGTTATTTACAATTTTTTTAGGTAACAAATTGAAAAATGGAATAGCAGATGTTTTAGGATCATCAAGTGGAACGGGGCTGTTAGGAGTGCATGGAATATTAGGAAAACTTGCAGCACTTGGAATAATAGCAATATCTATAAAAGTTGCTTATGATGGAGTGAAAGAAGCAATAAATGCTATTGAAGAAACTAATAGAACTATAGAAAATATGGCTAAAGAGACTGAAACGGCAAAAGAGGCTACAAAAAAGTGGAGAGAAGAATTATTAAATTCTCAATCAGACTCAGAAATATTTAATAATCTTTTAAGAGTTCAAAGAAGTGAATTGCAATTGAATACTGATACAATTGATGGATTAATTGGAAATCTGGATAATATGAGTAATGGTGAAAAAATTGTAGGTGAGTGGTTACAAGGAAATAATTCACAGTATAGTGTGAACAATTCCTTAATCAAAGAAAATAGTGAAAAAGTAAAGGAAAATATTGGCTACATTTTTGAACTAATTAATTCTCAAAAGCTTAATAATCAAGAAACTGATTATTTTATTCAAAATATCAAGGAAACGATTGATAAAATGGAAGAACAAAAAAGCCATTTATCAAAAAATAGTGAAGGCTATAAAGGATTACAATCTGCTATTGATTTTGCTAAGATTTCCTTAAATCAATATGAAAGTCAACTTGAACAAGATATAAAAAGATTAGAAGAAGAAAATACAAAATTAGATAAAAATTCGGATAAATATAAAGAAAATCAAGAAGAAATCCAAAAGGCAAAAGATAAACTTGATTTATTAAGAAGTGGAAATTACGATACGACTGCAACGATTAATGTTGAAGCAAAAGATAAGACAGATTATTCAAACTTTGCTACAAAAGCTGCTCAAACTATAGGGAATATATTTAACAAAATTGGAGGTTCAATATCTAGCCTTGCGTCAGGAACAATAAATAGTGTTTTGCAATCTGTTAGGGGTTATGATATCGGTACTAATTATGTTCCAAATGACCAATTAGCAATGGTGCATAAAGGAGAAATGATTGTGCCAGCAAAATATAATCCTGCTACGAGTGGCATTAATGGAGGACATGATGAAGAAATTATACAAGCTATTTATGAATTGAAAGAAACTCTAGAAAATAAAGATATGAATGCTTACATAAGTGAAGATGCAATTGGGGAAGCTTCTTCAAATTACAGAAATCGTAGAAGTCGTCAATTAGGAAGGAGTGTAGATTAATGCTATTATGGGAATTGAGGCCAAATAAAAATAGTAGTTATAAAGCGATGCCTACTCCTTCTAGTTTTAAAATTGATTGGGAAGATTTAGACAATGACAGTTATCGTGAAATAAATGAAGGAAATTTAATTGATGAAAGAATTAGTGCCTCTTGGAGTAAGTTATATTTTACATATAATTGTTTATCAGAAAGTCAAATAGAAAATTTATTACCTAAGTTACAAAACAATCCATTGTATGTAAGAACAAAGAATCCGATATTTGGTACAGAGTATGTAGAAATGGAAATGAGATGTTCTAAAAAAAGTTCAGAAATGTTAGAGACAGGAGATTATAATCTGTCTTTTAATTTGGTACAAAAAAAGAAGGTACAAGGTCAATGATAAAGTTATATTTTGATGGAATAGAGGTAGAAAAGGATTACTATCGAAAATTATCTCAAT
The DNA here is from genome assembly GCA_964537805.1 of uncultured Muribaculaceae bacterium. Lineage (GTDB taxonomy): Bacteria > Bacillota_I > Bacilli_A > RF39 > UBA660 > MGBC108787. Next base: position 14,832 of record CAZIDI010000007.1, read on the forward strand.
CTTATATTTTATTTGATAAGAGTTTTTGTTTAGGTAGTGTTCCTTCTAACACATTTAAAATTGAATTAAATAATAAAGCTAATATTAGTCAGTTTGAACGTGTAAAAATAGAATTAGATGAAAAAGATTATGCTTATGTTTATTATGACAACTTGGATAATTCAAATGATAACAAAAGTATTATTTCTTTATCTGATGCTATGATGGATTTTGAATTTAATTATGACGCTAGTCCATTAATACAATCAAGTGAAAAAGGTTATGCAACAATTCTTGATATATTAGAAGATATTTGTAGCAAAGTTGGGGTCAATTTAGCTACCAAAGATTTCAATTTAAAAGATAAACAAATAACTTGGTATGATAATACAATATCTGCAAGAAAATATATATCATTTATTGCTACATTGAATGGTGGATTTGCTAGAATAAATAGAAGTGGTGAATTAGAATTAGTAAGTTATACTAATAGCATTAAGTCGGAAATTGATATTAATACCTGTTTAAACTATAAAATTGGAGAATATCATAAAATAACAAGAGTTGTATGGGATATTGGTGTAGACAAATGGGAATATGGTGATGATACTGGGAACACTTTATATCTTGATACAGAAAATCCTTTTATAACTGTGAAAGAAGACGTAGAAAGTATTTTTAATTTGATTAATGGTTTTGAATTTTATTCTATAAAAATTTCAAAATGCCCAATAGACGATAAAATAGATATTGGTGATACTATTGCTTTTAGGAATGGTAATAAACTTTATCCTTTTATAGCACAAAAGGAATTAGATTATAATGCTGGGTTTCGTGGTGGGTATAATTTTATAGTTAATACAGAAAAAATAGAAGAAACAAGAGTAATTGATACCGAAGAAAAGATAAAATCAATTAAATCTAGACTCAATAGAGATGAAGCAAAACTAGAAATAATATCAAAAGAAACATCAGAGTATGAAGATAGAATATCAAGTGTAGAACAAACAACAAACGAAATTGTTCAAAAAGTAGAAAGTAAAATTGATTTTACTAGAAATACATCTGGAATTTATAAAGTAACCATTGAAGATGCACAAGAGGGACCACTTATAGGACTTCATATAACGGGAAATATGGAACTTTTGTATCCTAGTAATGAATTATATCCTAGTGATGATTTATACCCTCTAGGTTCTTATTTAATTATAGAAAATGAAGAAGGAGCAAAGCAAAAAATATGGTTACCTATAACTTACTTATATAATGTAGAAAATACAAGTGATGAATTTGTTATCGAACGATTATACAATGAAAAAACTGAGTTGTTCGAACAACATATGAAGATTATTCGCCGAATATATGTTGATAATAACGGAAATAAATTTATTGCTTCTAATGAAAAGATAGAGGACTTAGGATTAATAGAAATTAATTTAACTAAAGGTAAAAATACAATATGGTTAGAATCTTTTTATGATATTCCACTAGACTTCTATGTAGAATATGGAATAGAAAATGAATTTTCTAAAGAATTTGCTACAAAAGGAGAATTAAAGAGTTCTATTGAACAAACAGAAAGTTCTATAAGTTTAGAGTTGGAGAAAAAAGTTGATGATGAAACGTTAACTGGTGCTAATATTATGCTTCGCATAAATGAAGACGAAAGTGAAGCAGTTATACAGGCAGATAAAATTGATTTAAAAGGAAAAGAATTTGATTTAACTACAGATAATATATCTATTAAATCCAAAAATTTCAATGTAACAAAAGATGGAGATATTACTGCTAATAATGCAAAACTTTCAGGAGAGATTAATTCTATATTGGGAAAGATTGGCGGTTGGAATATAGAGGAAAATAAATTGTGGTGCGAGATTAAACCACCTCGTGATTATTCACAAACTGACTTAGATAGAATCCAAGGATATTTGTTAGGAAATGTTTCTTTAAGTCAAGCAGAGATTAGCTTTTATGATTGCAATGGCGATGGAATAGTTAATAGCTATGAATTATTATATTATCAAAAAATGATACTTTATGGAATAGGTGTAAGTCATCCAGGGAAATTAGTGCTTGATACTTCTGACTGGTTCATGCCAATAAAAATACTAAATGGAAGTAATGTAGCAGTTGCGTGGTTTGGCCCTGATGGTGCAATAACTAGAGAAATAGAATAGAGGAATTAGAAAATGAAGTATTTAAAGTTAATTAATGAAATATTAATGAGTATAGTTTTGATTATACTTATTTTTACTTTAGCAAAATTCAATTTGTTTAGAAGAGTTCACGAAGATGTTAATGGTGATGGTAAAGTAAATGCTTTAGATTTGCTATACGTTCAAAAATATATAATAGAACAAGGAGGATACGATAATGGCTGAAATAAAAACATTTAAAAATAAAGGGGAAGATGGTGCAATACCATTAAGTGCTAGTAACTTAAATGAAACAATACAAGCGATTTTAGAAATTTTGGGACTAAATATAGATAACTATTCAAATGAAAAAACATACACACTAGAAGACATAGTGGTATATAATCATAAAATTTATGCTTGTATAGAAGAAATAACAACACCAGAGGAATTTAATGATTCCAAATGGGAATTTGTACCATTGTTAGTAGAAGAAGAGGAGGAAGATAACAATGAAACAATTTAAAAATATTACAACCGGGGGGCAGTTATTTACTAACTTGTCTCCTTTTATTTACGGAGAATTTAGATTGCGAGGTGGCAGACAATAGCCACCTAGGGGTGGCATTATGAGTTCTTTAAGAATCCATCCTATCATTATTAAATTATTTTCCAATTATCTCCACCCTATAGGAGAATATTACGAAACATCAAATTTAGATTTTAATCCAAATAAAGTATGGTTTGGTACTTGGGAATTAGAGGAAGATGGTACAGTGTTAGTATCAAAATCAGAAGAAGCAAATAGTAAATTTAATGTTTCTGTTGGTACAATCTTAGGAGAAGAAGAACATTCACTAACTTCTAACGAAAATGCTGCACATACACATACTATAAATTTAATCCAAAATGGAGTTGCAGGAGGAGGAAATTTATTTGCAGTAAATCCAAATAGTATTATTGTAACGAATACAGGAAGTGGTGGAAATTTTGGTAATACGTCTTCATCTGGTAATGGAAAAGCACATAATAATATACAACCATCAAAAGTGGTAAATAGATGGCACAGAACTGCATAGAACTTATAATATTGTCATTTAAGATGATAATAAATACAAAATTAGAAAAAATCTTTTCTAAAATGTTAAATAAATATGTTTTAAAAAAAGATATAGAAGGAACTATATTATTCGATAATAACGAAGGACAAATAGGAGATGTTCTTTTAAAAGAAAATCCTTTAAATTATAAAAGGTTAGAAATAGAATATGTTGATTCTGGAAATGATAACACATCTAGTAAAATGATAAATATTTCAAATCTAAAAAGAGAAAGTGCAAGATTTTGGCTAGACTTTTTTTTATTTGATTCTACAGGTAATGTTTATTTTTATGCAACAAGTTTTTCTTTAAAAGAAGAAGGATTAATTTTAGATAGAGCAGGTACTTATATAATATCTATTGCTAGTGAAGTTCATATAAATCAAACCAATACAATAAAAATTACAAAAGTTGTTGGATATCATTATTAATTGCAATCTAAAAATAAGTTAATAAATAACATACTATTATGTTAACAATAAATCCAAAGTTAAAAAAATTATTTTCAGGTATATTAAAAGATTATGCATTAAAGAAAGATTTAGGGATTATTTATGAACAGATTGTATCTGTTAATAATTCAAATCAAGAAATAAAGTTAGATAAAAAGATAACAGATTATGATTTCTTATTAGTAGAAAGTGGTTGGGGGATATTATAAAGCTACAGCTTCTATACCAACACAAATTTTTGTAAAAAGAAATTCTTCATATGCTCAATGCCGTTTTGAAGTAAAAACATATAGTGGAGAAGATTATGTATCATTAAACTATATAAATGAAACAACTTTTAGAATTAATGGAGAAATAGGCACAGATGTTCAAACAATAGTTTACGGAGTAAAAATACAAAAATAGAAAAGAGGTAATCCATGTTAAAAACAAAAATAGAGTTTCAATCCGATTGCCTAATGAGTGAGGAACAATCAAAGAGGCATGAAGACTACATAAAGAAACATAAACCAAAAGGCGAAATAGCTTATGTATATGATTATACAAAATATATTAGTAAATCTAAAAAGAAAGGTGTTAAAAGTGTTAGAGAAAATAAAAAAATATAAAGAATGGTATTTGATGATAGCATGGGTGTTAACAATTCTATGGGCTATATTTTCAAATTATCAAAGATTTATAAATAAAAATGATGAATTACTCACAACAATAAAAACAACACAGCAAATGGCTCTAAAAAGTGTCATATGGAATGAAGAAATACCAATAGCAGAAAGAGCAAGTGCGTGTGATGTGTATTTAAATGCTGGTTATAATTCATTAACTAGAAAAGAATGTGAATCAATATTAGAAAAAGGTGCTAGTGAAGGCATCTTTTCTTATGGAGAAAGGAAGTGAGAAAAAATGAACTTTAAAGATATTGGAATAAGAGCAATTAAAACCTTTATACAAGGTTTTTTTGGTGCTTTAGCAGTAACACTACCGACAAGTGATTTTAGTGACATGGCAATGGTAAAATCGTTGTTTATTGGTGCATTGGCAGGTGGGATATCTGCAGTAATGAATCTAGTAGCAAATTTAATTAATAAGGAGGAGAATTAAAACATGGAAGAAAATAAAGAAATTGAAGAAGTAGAAGTTATGGAAGAAACAGAACCTGTAGAAGTAGAAGAATACGAGGAGGTGTAAATATGAGTAGAGTATTAAAAACAGGTGTTAATCAAGTAACACAAAAATATAAAAAAGGAATACATAACGGGATAGATATAGTTAAATCGAAAGCATCTTTAGATTACATAGTCGCCCATAGTGATGGAGAAGTCGTAGGTGTTAGAAAAGACTATAAAACTACAGACAAAACCGGAAATAGTTATGGAAACTATGTAAAAATTAAACATAGTAACGGATACTACACCTTATATGCACATTTGAAATATGGAAGTGTTGTAGTTAGTGTTGGAAATAAAGTAACAAAAGGACAAACTATAGGCTATATGGGAAATACTGGACATAGTACAGGAGCACATTTACATTTTGAAGTAAGAAATTCAAGTGATGTACGTATTGCCCCTACACCATATATAGATGCAGATTTGCCAAATATGAATGCTTCAGGAATAGTAGCAGAGTGGCAAAAAGCAATGAATAACTCTTATAGCTGTGGTTTAACGGTAGATAATAAATTTGGACCTGATTCACAAGCAAAGGCAACCAAATATCAATTATATTTAAAGAATCCACAAATGCATAATGATTATGTTAAATTTGTTCAAAAACAATTAAATAAACTAGGATATTCACTAAAAGAAGATGGATATTATGGACCTAGTACAAATAATGCAGTAAAAGCATTTCAAAAGTCAAAAGGACTAAAGGCTGATGGTTACGTTGGTTTAAATACAATTAAAACCTTATTAAACATATAAATAGAGGATGACTTCAATTACGAGGTTATCCTCTTTTTTTATGATTAAATTTAACTATTTAAGGCAAATGTGATTTGCCTTAGAAAGCAAAATGTGACTGCAAAGAAGTAGGAGGTGATATTGTGATTTTTATTTTCGTAAATTTTGGCAAATTTGAGATAAAAATAAAAATCTCTCTCCACTCCTAAAAAGAGTGTATCACATTTTGCTTAGCAATTAAAGTTTTTATAATGACATAATTCGACAAAGTTTATGATTTTATTGTACCAAGTTTCTGACGAAAAGTCATTAGGTTAGAATAAAAATATTTGC
>CAZIDI010000008.1:0-20101 GCA_964537805.1 uncultured Muribaculaceae bacterium
ACCAAGGGGTTGCAGGTTCAAATCCTGTCTTCCCGACCATTAGTAGTTTCAGTCCAAATTTTTGGATTAAAGATAAATCGTTGGAATATAAAGGAATTCCAGCGATTTTTTGTTTTAAAAAAATGGTGAAAAAAATATGGACTTTTTAGTAGAAAAAATATAGTCTTTTTTTGAGTAATTTTTATAAGCTTTTAAATGTCGTTATAACCCTTATTTATAGGCTTTTACGACATTTTTATTTTTGGAAGATATTCACATGAATTATTATAATTTCTTATATTTTCACTTTCAAAAGTAGTAAATTAGTAGTAAAAATGATAAAATTGATTTCTTATGATTTGAATGTATAGATATAAAAACTACTATGCGCAATGTCATAGTAGTGAAATACATTCGTGAGCGAGACTAGTGGCGTAGACACTAAAGTCTTCGCCATAATAAGGTATAGTATTACCCTTATTATGTAGCATGAAGCATGCATCAATAATAGCTTTTAATAATTTGTAAATAAAAATCAATAATGTTTTCTCTAAATATAAATAAAAGAAAGATAAATATAATCAATATCATAAATGATTTAGGACTATAATTATCTTCGTGAGTTTTGCCTCTAATCATAATAAATCCAATTTCATCTAAAAATATACCCATACTTATTGCCAATAAATATATGTTTGTATAAAAACTTGATATACAAAATAATATAATTGTAAAAACTAATCCAAACATCCAATGATGAGTTCTAAAGTTTTTTATAGTTGGGCTAGGTTTATTAAATATATATACCAATACTCTTGTTATTATAATTGTTAGCGTAGTAAATAAAAAGTATTTGTCATATAAAGTCATATTAATCACCAAGAAAATTTTAACATAATTTATTATTAAAAAGTAGTAAATTAGTAGTAAATTTTAACTTAAACATCGCATAACTACTTATAAAATAAGGGCTTAAATTGAAAATTAATATTTTTGGCTTAAAATTTATGGAAAAATGAGGAATTTGAGAAAAGAATAGCAACTACTTGTAGTTTTAATAATGCTAAATGTGAATTTACGCAAGGAAGAATACTAAGTGTTAAAAATACTAATATTAACTTTTTAGAGCCTCATAAAGTAGATGTTACAATTAAAGGTAAAAATTTGATATTAATTTACTTTGATAAAAATAATTTGTTCTTATATAGTCGAACAATGCCAATTACTATAAAGAAACTAGATACTCTACTCAAAAGCATTAAAAAAGTATAAGGAGTAAAAAAATGACTATAAAAATTGAACCTGTGAAATCATATAGAATTGGAATTAATAAAAAAGTAAATGATATAATTATAAGTGAAAAAAGAGTGTGTTATTCTTAAAAAAAGTATATAGTTTATGTTTAATTGTATTATGCTTAATCATAACTGGTTGTAAAAATAAAGAATATTATTGTGATAGTGAAGAACATAGTTTAGATGATAAAGAAAAAATGTGTAGTTATGCAGAAGTAATACCTGTTGAAAATAAGTGTGAAGATGGTTATAAGCCTATGGCAGGGAAGTGCGAGCTAGAAAATCAAAAAAACGCAGAAAAAGTATATGTTTGTAGAGAAGGATATACATATGATGAATATAGTGGATTTTGTAAGAATTCTGTAGATTATGAGTCGCCTTTATCAGTTAATTATAACTGTCCTGATGGATATATTCAATCTAAAATAAATATTACCGTTTGCGTGACTCCTGGAAATGAAGAGAAAGAATTACTTAAATATAATATTACTATTGAATGCCCTGATGGATATGATTTAACTAAAAAATCATCATCTTATATTGATAAGGTTGGAAATCCCTCACTTTTTGGTAGTCAAAATAATACCCCATATGTAAGAAGAGAAACGTATTATAATGTTTGTACGAAAGAAATAACCTACCAAGCAAAATGGAGATATGTAGAGGAGTGATTTTAGATAGAAAAATAAATATAATTTGGTGGGAATATTGTAGATTATAAATTGTTAAAAAATAGTAAATTTAGAATATTTAAATTTAAATTTGATTTTTAAGTTTCTATTTGCAATAATAATTATGATAATTAGTTGATGAAGAATAACTATACCTGACTATAGAAAACTATAAATAGTATGTTAAATTAAGGAGAAGTGAATATTTTTGAAGAAAAAAGAAAAAGATATTAAAAACGATAATGTAAAAGAAGTAAAAAAGAAAAAGCATATTTTTAGGAAAATATTATTGGGTATTTTAATATTTGTAATATTAGTTGTTGGTTTCTTTTTTATAAAGAATATGTTAAATGATATGAAAGTAAAAAAAATAAGTAACGATGTTAGTGAGCTTTCTAAGGAACGCACTGATTATGTATTTGTTGAAATTAACCCATCTTTTGTATTAACTTTAAAAGAAAATAAAGTAAATGATATAGCTTGTTTAAATGATGATTGTATGAGTATTTATGATGATTTAGATGTGTTAAATAAAGGTATTGGGGAAAGTATAGAAACGATTTATAATTTAGTTAAAAATAAAGGATTTGACACTTCTAATGGAGTTAAAATCAAAACTACAGTTACCTTAGATCTAGGAGATATAGATTATATTACGATTGAATATATTAATGAAAATACTAAAAATGATTTATTATCTAATCTTAAAAATAACGAAAATATAAAAAATGTTAATAATGATGATTATTATACTAGATTATGGGAAGAATTAAAAAAAGATAGTGATTACGATAAAGTGTACACTTGCAATATGAATAATAAAGTTTTAGGGTGCTATATTATTTTAGATACAGGAATTAATCAAGATAGCGATTATAATATGAATAGTGAAAGTGATTTTATAAGAGTAATGGGACTTATTTTTAATTCTCAAGCAGACATTTTTAATACTTTAAAAAAATTCGGTATTGAGGTAAAAGATAAACAAGCTTATTTTAATGGTATGGCTTATAGTTATTCGCCGTATATTACAATAAATGATGTTCCTTATAAGAATTTGTTATATGCTGAAAAAATGGTAAAGTTACCACAAGCAGTATGTGATGAGGGATATGTTACAACATCTGATAATACAAAATGTGTAGTAAATGATGGCAATTATTATATAATTTTAAGTAAATTAAATTTGGTTAATCCAATTCTTAATGATAGTAATATGTTGATTTCTGATTCTGATAGAGCAGAAAGTATTTTACAAAATTATGAGATTAGTAATGAATTAAAAAAAAGAGAGAAAGAATGGGATGAACGAGTTGCAAGATGTTTGCCTAAAATAAAAGCAGCTGGTTATTATTATAAAAATGTTAATTTTCCATGTTGTGATGGAACCAATGAAGAAGGAGGCTGTTATTCATGTTCTGATAAAGAAAGCAGTTCTAATTACTGTCATATGGAGCATGAATCGAATGGTGTTTCTTCTTATATAGATGGCAAAGAAGTGTTATTAGATGGTGATTACGAAATATGTACTAATTTAAGTAATATTTTTGATGAATTTCAATGTAATTAAATATAATTAAATTGTTAATGAACACGGTAAAAAGTGTTCTTTTTTCTTTTACCGGGATATCTAACTCAAAGTACCTTATTTTAAATATGAGGAAGTGGTTTATTTATGTTAAAGGAAGATAAAGATGTAAAAATGGTGCTTAATCTTATTAATAAGGTTCAAGAATTAAACGATAAGTAAATGCTTAATAGCTCCCTCTTAGTTATGAAGAATATAAAAAAGAACTATTAAGAATTATTAATCTTGATAGCTATATTATTGAGTACGAACTTAACGAAGGAGAAATCATATTTTTAAATGTATTAGAAGCTTTAAATGAAAAGTATGGCTTAGTTATGAAACTAAGTGCGAGTTTATACGTGAATATATTGATACTATAGAGATAAAACAACGTAAAAGAAATGGCAAAAGTTTTATTGAATTAATAGAATTAAAGCTTAAATCCCATAAAATACAAGAGTTTTTAGAAATAAAAAAATATGTTTGATACATATATAGATAGTAAAGTATCTTATTCAACGTTTAATAGCCGGGATAAAGCTAATCAATATATAGATACATTGCTTAAGAAATATAATATAGAGGTTGTAGAAATATAACTTGAAGATGATTTTTCTAAAATGTTAACTAATGTATTTAAAATAGTACAAGTTAAAAGTAAACGAGCAGTGGAAAAAGATTGTATGTTATTTTTAAAGATTGTTAGTTAAATAGTATTTGGTATATAAAATAATACAATTATATTACGGAAAGAAGAAAGGTAAAAACATTAAATATAATGTTTGGGAAGCTATATTATATTCCGACCATTTATTAATACTTAAAGATGTCTTTATAAGATGTCTTTTTTTGCTATTTTCTTTTGGTTATAGTATACTAATAACAGAATAGGGTTGATAAAATGCGAGATAAAACTTTGTCTAAAGATATGTTACAAAAAATAGATGGTTATTTTAGAGCAGCAAATTATTTAAGTGTGGCACAATTATATTTAAAAGATAATCCTTTATTGCAAAAAGAACTTACATTTGATGACATTAAATCAAAATTAGTAGGGCATTGGGGAACAGTACCAGGGCAAAACTTTGTTTATGTTCATTTAAATCGTGTCATTAAAAAGTATAATTTGAATATGATTTATGTCTGTGGCCCTGGACACGGTGGGCAAGCCGTTGTATCAAATACTTATTTAGAAGGAAGTTATACAGAATTTTATCCAGAAATAACAGAAGATTTAGAAGGCTTAAAAAAACTTTGTAAACAATTTAGTTTTCCAAAAGGAATTGGTTCCCATGCTACCCCTGAAACACCAGGTTCCATAAATGAAGGTGGAGAACTTGGGTATAGTTTATTACATGCTTTTGGGGCCGTTTTTGATAATCCTAGTTTAATTGCCGCTTGTGTAATTGGGGATGGAGAAGCCGAAACGGGGGCTCTTGCTACTAGTTGGCATTCCAATAAATTTTTAAATCCGATTACCGATGGAGCGGTTTTACCTATTTTACATTTAAATGGTTATAAGATTTCAAATCCCACCATTTTATCGCGCATTAGTGATACAGAATTGGATGCTTTCTTACGTGGTTGTGGATGGGAGCCATTCTATGTAAGTGGAGATGAACCACTGAAAATGCACGAAGATATGGCAACCGTTATGGATACAGTCATTGAAAAAATTAAGGAAATACAAACCCACGCTCGTAAAACAAATAATTCAGAGCGTACTGTTTGGCCGATGATTGTTTTGCGTACTCCAAAAGGTTGGACGGGTCCAAAAGAAATTGATGGCAAACAAATAGAAGGTAGTTTTAGAGCTCATCAAATTCCTATTGAAGTAACAAAAGAACATCCAGAAAGTTTGAAATGTTTGGAAGATTGGTTAAAAAGTTATCATCCCGAAGAACTATTTAATAAAGATGGTAGTTTCAAAAAAACGTATAAAAACCTTGCTCCAGTAAGCTATCAACGAATGGGAGCAAATCCACACGCGAATGGGGGTTCTTTAACTGTTCCTCTTACTTTGCCAAATTTTAGGGAGTATGGAGTAGAGGTAAAGAAACCTGGTGAAACACTTGCTCAAGATATGAAAGAACTCGGAAAGTATATCAAAGACTTAATTGGTTTAAATGCTGAAAAAAGAAATTTTCGTATTTTTAGTCCAGATGAAGCGCTTTCTAACCGTTTAAATTCCATATTTGAAATTACGGACCGTAAATGGAATGCAAAGATTTTAAAAAATGATGAATATTTAGCAAATGATGGTTTTATTATGGATTCCTATCTTTCTGAACATGCCTGTGAAGGATGGTTAGAGGGGTATTTACTTACAGGTAGGTATGGATTTTTTCATAGTTATGAGGCTTTTGTACGTGTGGTTGATTCAATGGTAAGTCAACATGCTAAATGGCTTAAAATGGCCAAAGATGTTTCTTGGAGACGTGCTATTCCTTCTTTAAATCTTTTACTTACAAGTCATGTATGGCAACAAGACCATAATGGGTACACACATCAAGATCCAGGTTTTTTAAATCATATTATGACCAAAAAGGCCAGTATTGTGCGTGCTTATTTACCACCTGATGCCAATACTTTAATTTCCTGTTTTGATCACGTCATACAAACGAAAAATTATGTCAATGTAATTATAGCAAGTAAACATCCAAAACCACAGTGGCTTACAATGAAAGAAGCAGAAATGCATTGTACGAAAGGAATTGGAATCTGGGGATTTGCTAGTAATGATAAGGGAGTAGAACCAGATCTTGTTATAGCTACTTGTGGAGATATGCCTACCCTTGAAGGCCTTGCAGCGGTATCCATTTTAAGAAACTATATCCCTGAGTTAAGGGTGCGTTTTGTAAATGTTGTCGATTTAATGAAAATACAGTCAGATTCTTTGCATCCACACGGTTTGTCAGATAAAGATTACGATATGATTTTTACAAAAGATAAACCTATTATATTTGCTTTCCACGGCTATCCCAACTTGATTCACGAACTTACTTACCGAAGAGAAAATAAAAATTTACACGTACGTGGATATAATGAAGAGGGAAGTATTACTACCCCATTTGATATGCGTGTCTTAAATGAAGTGGATCGTTTTCATTTGGTTCTTCTTGCTTTAAAACACTTGCCTAATTTTGCTAGCAAAGGAGCCTATTGTTCTGAATATTGTAAGGATATGCTTGTGAAACATTCCGAATATATTAAAGAATATGGCGTAGATATGCCTGAGGTGCAAGAGTGGACTTGGGAAAGTAGTATGAAAAAAAATTAAATTTTTACTAATTTTATAAAAAATGAGTTCAATTTGGTGAATTGAACTTTTCTTTTGGCAAATCGGAACTTCAAAAAGGTAAATTGAAGCCTCAATTTACCAAATTAGCAATTTGCACTTTCTTTTTTCTTGGTTTATAGTATTTCTTGCAAGATGCAAAATATTTGGTGTTTGCCACAAATTCTTTATAGGAGAAAGTGGTCAGTATGAGTAAAAAAGATTTCTTAATCTTAATTTTGCTTGTGATAATTATTCTATTAATACTATTTGATTAGTATTAGACCTCAGGGGGTTTTGGAATAAAAAAGAGCACCATCCATTAAGGAAGGTGCTTGCTTATCTGGCAAGCACTTATATAAAAGTGTCTCACTTAAATTAAGTTTAGTATAGTTTTTCTTAAATTGCAACTGGAAAGTAAAAAACAGAACAATAAACGAATAAAATTATTGTTCTATTTTTCTTGTATTGATTGCTTGAAACCCTTTTGCTGTTTCAATTAAGTCAAATTCCACTTCTTCATCTTTTTTTAAAGTTTTATATCCATCAATTTTGATAGAAGAATAGTGGACGAAAATGTCTTCTTTATCGGTATATTTGATGAAGCCATAGCCTTTTTCATCTTTAAACCACTTAACTCTACTTCGCAAAACTCTAGTACACCTCACTTTCAACTCCATCATAATAGCATAGAAAAAATAAATTTTTTGTCGAAAAAGGAGATTTGGTAAGTTTGCGGTGAGAATTGGTTATTTTGGAATCATAATGGAAATTTTTTGAATGAAAAAGTTTTCGAAAATACTTGTTTCTTTTTTAAACTTTTCATTCTGTTTTATTACAGTATTTAAAATAGAAAGACCATACCCTCTATTTTTTCCTTTGGTACTAAATCCTTTCTCTTCTATTTGTTCAATATTAATGGATTTAAACGTATTGGCAAGTAAAATGACAACAGAATCCTTTTCCTTATACATTTGAAAACTAGCCATTTTTGTATTGCTTTCTAATGAGGCTTCAATTGCATTATCAAATAAAACTCCTAGAATTGTATTTAAACCATTCTTTTCCTCTGAAGTTAAAAAATCTTTTTTTAAAGTAGCAATTTCTTCTGCAATATAAACTTCTATATCAATATCTAATTCTTTCATTTTTAATAATTTAAAATTAATTAAGCCTTTAATGCCCGTAATTGGAATAGATTTAATTTCCATAAGCCAACGAAAATGATTAATGGCTTTTTCTTCTAAGATACTATCAATAAAGGCATGAAGTTCTTTATTTTTAGAACTTACCATACTTTTTATAATAATTAATTTGTTTTTGTATTCGTGTAAAAAACTTTTGTATTCCATTAGTAAATTTTCAGTAAATTCTGTATATTCCATCGTTTTCTGTAGATTTTGCTGTAAAGTTCTATTTTTTTCTTTTTCCTTTAATAAGAATAATGTCATATTAAAAAATATAAGAAAGAAGAAAAGAAAAGGAAAGTAAGGGATTTCGTATTTTGGCAAGCGGAGCAGTAAAATAATGATTAAGACTCCATTTGCTAAAATATATTTTAAAATTACTGGTTTGGTTTTAAAGAATTGCGCTTGGGTAAAATAGTTTTTTAGTTGTTCTTTAAAGATAAAGGAAGTCATTAAAGTTAGAATATTGGAAAAAATGTAGAGAGTAGAATCCGTTGGTATAGGAATGGAAAACAAATATAAGGTAATATAAAATAATTCTACAAAAGGAAAACAGAGTAAAAATAAAGCCATTCCTAAAAAGAGAAGATTACTAAAATTAACGTGGAAGGTGAGTTTTAAAAGGCAAAATAAAAGGAACATTTGGAGTGGCAAGAAAAATAAGGTTAGATTATACTGAAAGTTCATTCCTTGTAAGATAGAAAAAAGAAAAATAAACAAAATTCTTAATTTCCGCTTTCCTTTTTTAGGAAAACAAAAGGAGGTAATTCCATAAATAGAAAGGGTAATTCCTATTCCTAATATAAAATTATAAAATGTCATATAAATCTCCTCTTTCCATTTTTTCTTTTAATTCTTTTTTCTTATTTCTAGCAAGTAAATGGATTTCGTGGTTAGGAAAAGTAATTGTACTTGTTGAAAAGTCCACATGAGTAATATTCTTTAAATTGACAATACAACTTTGGTGAGTTTTTAGAAAACAAGGAGCGGTACGTAATTCGCATTCAATATTTTTTATACTTTGTTTAATTTTGTATTTATCATTTTTGGTAAAAATAGAGGTATAGTTATTATTTAATTCTTTTTCAAAATATAAAATATCTTGGAAAGGTAGTTGATAAAGTTCATTGTTGTACATAAAGTTAAAGGATTTATAATGAGAATGTATGCGCAATGCCACTACAATTGCCGAACGAATATTTTCCTCTATATTTTCACTTTTATCAATAAAATCGAGCATCAGAATTTTACTAGTAAACCCTTCTTCTTTAAAACAGTTGTGGGAAGTAACCATAATCATTTGGCTAGTCCAATCTCCAGTATTTCTAATTTCTCTGGCGAGGTCAAGTCCCGATTTTCCTGGGACTTCCATATCTAGAAGGAATATATTTTTGCCTATTAAATTTTCTATTTTTCTTTTGGCTTCTTTCGAATATTTATCAATTACAATAATATGGTATTTGTCCTCTTTTTGCCCAATGACATTTAAAATGGCTTTTCTGTAGTGCTCTTGCCACGCTTTATTATCTTCATAAATGATAAAATTAATCATACTTGTCTCTCACCCTTTTTATTTGCATACCCAAAAAATGTAACATATTCCTTTTTGATTTTTTCGTTTTCAGTTTCTAAATTCAAGTTTTTGGTTTTAATTGATCCGTTCTTATTTTTTACTGTGCTATCTCATTATAGAGCAAGTAGGTTGCTATTTGCAAACAAAAAATGTAAAATAAGACTAGGTGATGCTAAATGAAATGCAAAAAGTGTGGGCAAACTTTATCTGGGACAGGATTCATATGTTCGAATTGCGGAATGATGATGGATATCAATCAAATAAAAGAACAGAAAGAAAAAATGAAAATGGATCAAAAAATGAATTCTTTACTGGTAAGCGAAAAATATGGACATAAAGATTTTATTTATCAAAAAAGAGAAGAAAAGAATGCACTTGGAAAAGGAATTTTGCTATTTTTAGGAATTTTACTTCTTATTATTGTGATTGGTCTTTTGGTTTATTTTTAAAGTTTTTAGGGAAGAATAGTTTTAGGTGAGTGATATGGAACTATTCTTTTTATGCATCAAAATTTTTTTTGCAAGAATTTTAGATGTGTCTATTGGTACAACAAGAACAATGTTGATGGTAAAAGGAAAAACAATTTTAATGGTGATATTGGCTTTTTTTGAAGTATTTATATGGTTTTTAGTAGCAAGAGAAGCATTAGTTACAGATGTAGAAAGTATATTTATTCCCATTTCTTATTCTTTGGGGTATGCAACTGGGACTCTAATTGGGGCTTTTATTGCAAATACTTTTATTAAAGGAGTTGTTGGAGTACAAGTTGTAGTTTCCAAAGGAAATAAAGGCTTATTAAATAGTATACGAAAACATGGATATGCTGTATCCGTAATTGATTTAAAAGATGATTTTGAGGGGAATAAAAGAGATATGCTTTATTTTCAAATTAACAATCGTAATTTAAAAAAGTTAATTGCATTAATTAAAAAATACGATAATAGTGCATTTATTGTGGTGAATGATACGAAAGCAGTACAAAATGGCTTTATTAAATAAAATTTATACTTTCTTTTTCAAAATACTTATGTTAGAATACAAGTAACAGATTTAAGTGGGCAAAAAAATCCCACTTTTATTATTGAAAATGTAGAGGTGAATATGGAAAGTATATTAGAGAAAATAAGAGAAAACATTAAAGATGTTTTAGAAAAAGAAGAAATTACAATTGATCGTATTACATTTGAACGTGAAGGAAAGTATAATTTTTTACGGATTGTATTAGATAAAACCGGAGGAATAGACTTAGATACGATTGTAAAAGCCACGAATTTAATTAATCCCATATTAGATAAACTAGATTTAATTGAGGAAGAATACATTTTGGATGTTTTAAGCAAAGAAAGAGGGAATGAAGAATGAATGCCAAAGAATTTTTAACGGCGCTTGACCATATTGTAGAAGAAAAAAATATAAGTCGTGATGTTGTCTTAGATGCAATGGGACTTGCTCTTACAACTGCATACAAAAAGAATTTTGATTCCAAAACCAATGTGCGAGTAGATATTAATAGAGAAACGGGAGAAATTAAAGTCATTTCTTACTTAGTTGTTGTAGAAGATTATGATGATGGAAGTGAAAGTGTTGATGAAGAGGGAAATGTAACTCATATACCTCCTGAAATAAATGAAGATGCACAAATATTACTTGAGGATGCTAGAGAGATTGTTCCAAATATAAAAGTAGGGGAAACGATTGAACGTGAAGTAACACCGAAAGATTTTGGGCGTGTTGCCACATCTACGGCTAAACAAGTTATTAATCAAAAAATACGTGAAGCCGAAAGAGATAGTATTATTAGCGAATTTGAAGGCAAAGAAGGCGAAATGATGGTTGGCTTACTTGCAATGGAAGATGCGAAAAACTACTATGTCGATTTAGGTAGAACTCGTGGAATTTTACCTAAGGGAGAGATGATTCCAGAAGAAGTTGTTACAATGGGTTCTAGTATAAAGGTATATATTACAAAAGTAGAAGCAACTACTAAAGGACCACTTATTTTACTAAGTCGTAAGCATTATGGATTTGTAAGACGTTTATTTGAAACCGAAATCCCAGAACTTGCAGATGGAACCATTCAATTATATGCTTGCGTAAGAGAAGCCGGTATTCGTAGTAAAGTGGCCGTTTATTCTACCAATGAAAAAGTAGATCCAATTGGGGCTTGTATTGGTGCGAATGGAAGCCGTATTGGAAGTATCTTAAAAGAACTAAATGGTGAACGTGTAGATTTAGTTTTATATAGTGAAGACCCTCAGGAATTCATTAAAAATGCCTTAAGTCCTGCTAAAGATGTAATTGTAAATATTACAGATTCTGAAAAAAGAGAAGCACTTGCTATTGTAAATGAAGACAATTTAAGTTTAGCCATTGGTAAAAAAGGAAGCAATGTAAAACTTGCTAGTCGCCTTACGAAATATAAAATTGAAGTAAAAACATTTTCTCAAATTAATGAAGAGGGAAATAAAGGAGAATAAAAAATAGGAGGTGGCTTTGTGAAAGTTAAAATTTTTTCTCATAAAAGCGATCCAGATGGTATTGGAAACGTTGTATTAGCATCCCTTACGTTTTGGGGGGGTTGATATAACCTTATGCAAAGGTATAGAGGAATTAGATAATGAATTAATAGATTTTCTTAATACAAAAGATGCACTAGAATATGATAGAATTTTTATTACCGATTTATGTCCCACTGCAAGTTGTTTAGATTTAATTGATTCAAAAGCAAATAGAATGTAATAAAAAAGAAATTCAAAAATTGTATGATAAAATGTTAATAATGCAACAAAAAGATATTTCATTAGGCGTATTTATTGCAAATTATGAATATCGAAATCTGCTTGCAGATTATATAAAAGAACATAATCCTAATGTAGATGCAATGCTTCTAATTGCAGGAGATGAAAATAGATTTTCCTTTCGCTCCATAAAAGAAGATATAGATGTGAATGAAATTGCACAAACTTGTGGCGGTGGAGGACACGTGAAAGCCGCAGGGTGGAATTAAATCAAGAAATAATACAAAAATTAATAAAATTTTTAAAATAAAGGAAGTGATTTTTTGAAACAAAAAAAAATACCTTTAAGAATGTGTGTGGTAACAAGAGAGAGGTTAGAAAAAAGAAACCTTTTACGAATTGTTAGAACACCAGATGGATATGTCATAATTGATGAGGTTGGGCGTCAAAATGGCAAAGGGGCTTACTTAAAAAAAGATGTGGATGTCATAAATAAAGCCAAGAAAAATAAAATATTAGATAGGGCTTTAGAAGTAAGTGTACCCGATAGTTTATATGAAGAAATGCTTAAGTTAATAGAAAAGGAGGCTTATCAAAAATGATGAATGTAGAAGAATATGCGAGTAGTGTAGATTTATCAGTTGCTGAAGTATTAAAGAAGGCTACGGAATTAGGAATTGAAGTCAAAAATGCAAGTGATATGCTAAGTGAAGATGATGTTATTATTTTAGATAATGCAATTAGTTTAATCAGTACTGATACAGAAGCAACTTTAGAGGATAATGATGATATTGATGAAGTCGTAGAAGACATTATGGCAAGTAGTTCTATTGCCCAAATTAATGATACAGAAAAAAAGCAAAAGTTAAAGAAGAAAAGTCAAATTGTAAGTAGTAAAGAAGAATATATGAGTAAACGTAAAGAAATGTACAAACATAAAGAGAAGTTAATGACAAATAGTACGGATGAAAATGTCGTTCTTTACAAAGAAAATATGACAGTGAAAGACTTAGCAGAAGAACTTGTTGTAAATGCAAATGATATCATTAAAAAATTAATGGGATTAGGATTAATGGTAAATGTAAACCAAACAATTGATTTTGACAATGCATCTTTAATTGCTATGGATTATGATAAAACTCTTAAAAATGAAGAAAGTCAAGATGTATCCAATTTTGAAGAATATGAAATTACCGATAATGAAGAAGATTTGGTTGGTCGTCCTCCAGTTGTAACCATTATGGGACACGTTGATCACGGAAAAACAAGTTTACTAGACTATATTAGACATTCTAAAGTTACCGAAACAGAGTTTGGTGGAATTACTCAACACATAGGTGCTTACCAAGTAGAACATAATGGAAGTAAAATTACTTTTATTGATACACCGGGACACGCGGCATTTACCGAAATGCGTGCAAGAGGAGCAAGTGTAACCGATATTGTTATTATTATTGTTGCAGCAGATGATGGGGTTATGCCACAAACCAAAGAAGCCATAGACCACGCCAAAGCCGCCGATGTACCTATTATTGTGGCAGTGAATAAAATCGATAAACCAGAAGCCAACAAGGAAAAAATTCGCCAAGAAATGAGTGAGGCAGGAATCACACCAGAGGAATGGGGTGGAGAATATCCATTTGTTGATATTTCTGCTCATACGGGAGAAGGAATTGATTTACTTCTTGAAACTATTCAAACGATTAGTGAAGTTGAGAATTTTAAAGCCAATCCAAATCGTTATGCAGTAGGATCTGTGATTGAAAGTAGAGTAGACAAAAATATTGGAGGAGTTGCATCCTTATTAATCCAAAATGGTACCCTACGTTTAGGAGACCCAGTTGTCGTTGGGACTTGCTTTGGTAAAATACGTACGATGAAAAATGATTTAGGAGAATCTATTGTTAGTGCTGGGCCTTCTACTCCAGTTGAAATTACAGGTTTATCTGACAATCCTAGTGCAGGAGATAAATTTATGGCCTTTGAAACCGAAAGCGAAGCCAAAAGTGTAGCCAGTAAACGTGCAAGTTATGAAAGAGATACAAAGTTAAATAAACAAGCCTTATCTTTAGATGACTTATTTAATAAAATTAATGCTGGTCAAAAAGAAATTAATGTGGTATTAAAAGCCGATGTTCGTGGAAGTGAAGAAGCTGTTCGTAATGCTTTAGAAAAAATCGATGTAGAAGGCGTTAAAGTAACAGTCATTCGTAGTGGAATTGGAACCATCACCGAAAGTGATGTTGTTCTTGCCAATGCTAGTAATGCGATTATTATTGGATTTAATGTAAGTCCAACTTCTATCACCAAAGAAATTGCGAAGGAATACAATGTAGAAATTCGCCTTTATACGATTATTTATAAAGTAGTAGAAGAAATGGAACTTGCGATGAAAGGTATGCTAGATCCTGAATTTGAAGAAAAAGATTTAGGAGAAGCCGAAATACGTAAAATATTTAAGTTTTCTAAAGTTGGAAATATCGCTGGAGTATTCGTTTCTGAAGGTATCATCAAAAATGGCTCTCTAGCAAGACTTGTTCGTGATGGAATTGTTGTCTATGAAGGAAAAATTGCCAGTGTCCAAAGAGAAAAAGATGCTCAAAAAGAAGTGAAAAAAGGTTTCGAATGCGGAATTACTTTAGAAAACTTTAGTGATATTAAAGAAGGCGACATTATTAAGTCTTATGAAATGGTAGAGGTAAAAAGATGAGCATTAAAACCAAACGTATCGCAAGTGAAATGATGCGTGTTATAGGAGAAATTCTTTTAGAAGAAGCACGTGATACTCTTTTAAAAGAGATTACGATTACGGGAATTGATGTAAGTACTGATTTGTCTTTTGCTAAAGTCTATTTCACTAGTTTAATTACCAATATGACACACAAAGATTTAGAACGTGAAATGGAAGAAGCCTCTCCTTTTATTCGAAAAGAATTAGCAGAAAAAATGGATTTACGTAATACACCGAAATTAAAATTTATTTATGATGAATCTATTGGATATGCAAGTAACATAGAACGTATTATTAAAGAAATTCACGAAAAAGAAGAATAGTTATGAATGGAATTATCATTGTAAATAAAGAAAGCGGTTATACAAGTCGTGATGTAGTGAATATCTTAAATAAAGAATTGCGAACTAAAAAAATAGGACATACCGGTACGTTAGATCCTTTAGCCACCGGTGTTTTAGTTGTTTGCATTGGCAAATATACGAAGTTAGTCGATAAAATTACTTGTGTTGATAAAGAATATATCGCTACTATAAAGTTAGGCATAAAAACAGATACCTTAGATATTACAGGGAATGTTTTAGAAACTGCTAAGGTAGGAAATGTTGATAAAGAAATGGTTATAAACATTTTAAATTCTTTTTTGGGAAGAAGTATGCAAGAAGTACCTAAATATGCCGCTGTAAAAATAAAGGGAAAAAAACTTTATGAATACGCAAGAGAAGGAATAGAAGTGGAACTTCCTAAAAGAGAAATTAACATAAGTGAAATAGAATTATTACAATGCAATCAAGAAGAAATTGAATTTAGAGTAGTCGTTTCCAAAGGAACTTATATTCGTAGTTTAATTCGTGATATTTGTGAAAAGTTAGGTGTTTTGGGTACTATGAGTAAATTAATGCGTACTCGTCAAGGAAAGTTTACCATTCAAAATGCATCTACTATTCAAGAGATTAAAAATGGAAATTATGAAGTATTAGAGGTTCAAAAAATATTTGATTACCCTATTTATTCTTTAAATGAGAATGAGTATTTTAAAGTAAAAAATGGAGCTGATTTAAACTTAAAAAAATTGGATTTCTATCTAATATTAAAATATAAAAAGACTATTGTGGCTATATATCAAAAAATAGAGGATGTCTATAAACCCTATTTTATGTTGTAACCCCATAAATTCTTTATGAAAATAGTTCTTGTGTTTCTAAATATTTTGTGGTAGCATCCAATTAAATTAATGGTAATGGGGGATTTATGAAAGATTATTCTATGAATGAAGATGATAAGGAAACTTTTATCTTAAATTATACTGAGAATGAAAATAACCTTATCATACATTATGCTTCTAAAAAAAAATAAGACTAGAAAAAATATTGAAGCAGAAAAAAATAAATTTTTTGGCGAGAATGGAATGGCAAGTAAAAAATGCTAAGCCTTTTTTAAAGAAACAAGAGTAACTGCTAAGGAATGGCTAATCATTTGTTTAGCCCTGTTACTAGTAAGTGTAGGAATAGCCCTTGCAAGTGCATTAGAAATAATATTTATAATAATTTTTGTTGGAAGTGTTGGCTCATTTTCTCTTTATAATATTGCTACAATGATAGATAGTAAAATAAACATTAATGATGTTAAAAAGAATCTATTGTTTGTAAATAATAAAAATATTATAAATGAAAGGCCTAAGGAAGAAGAATATACCACTCAAAAACAACTAACATCTGATATAAATAGTATAGAAAAAATACGCTATAAAAAATTACAATTACTTCTTTTAGAAGCAAAAGAAAAAAATGAAAGAAAGAATTTAAAAACAGAAGAAGATGCAATGGTGTTATCAAGAAAAATAGGGGGTGATAAAAAATGGATAAGAAAGAATTAAGGGCAATCTCCACGATTATTTGGAAAAGAATTATAATAGAAAATAGACAAATGTATCAAAATACGGATCTAGAATTAAAAACTTATGCTATTTCTAATTTTGATATCGAAAAATCTATTGATATGAAAGAGGATTTGAATTTTATTAATGAATTAAATATGAATAAGTATATTAAAACTGATTTAAATGCATTCTTATCTGCCATTATTTATATCCGTCAGTTTAAATCTGAATTACTAAAAAGAATACAAAGTAAAGATAATTCCTTACCTTTTTGGCTTCCCACAATTTTAATGTATTTTACGTATCTAGAGGGAATAGAATTTAAAAAAGAATTTTTAAAAGTAAATGGGTTAAGTGATAATGACCTTGAAATTTTAACAAATTCATATATAGATAGCTTATTTGCAATACAATTAAATGAATTATATCGGAGTGAAAATATTGAATTAACACAGAGAATGTAAGAATTAAAAACATTTTGCATTTAAAATAAGTTGCATTTTTACATTGTTTTGTAATATAATACAGATGAAGTTTATTCTTGGTTAGAAAATTCCTCGATTTTCTTACTCAGTTTAAACCAATTATAAAAAAAGGAGGAAAATTTAATGACAATTTCTAAAGAAGAAAAAGCAGCAATCATTAAAGAATTTGGAAAGAATGAAAAAGATTGTGGTTCTACAGAAGTACAAATTGCAATTCTTACAAAAAGAATCAATGCATTAACAGAACATTTAAAAGTTCATATTCACGACTTTCATTCTAAAAGAGGACTATTAATGATGGTTGGAAAAAGAAGAAAATTATTAGATTATTTAAAAGAAAACGATGTTGTTTCTTATCGTAACCTAATTGAAAAATTAAATATAAGAAAATAAAGGCACTTCATTTTTAAAGTGTCTTTTTTTATAGCAGAAATGGAGATATTGTATGAAGAAAAAAGTATTTGAATTAGACTTTTTAGGAAGAAAATTAGTTGTAGAAACAGGAGAATTAGCAAAACAAGCCAATGGTTCTGTCTTAGTGCGTTATGGAGATACCGTTATTTTATCGGTTTGTGTAATGGGGAAAAATACAATTACCGCAGATTTCTTTCCGTTAACGGTTTTATACCAAGAAAAATTGTATTCCGTAGGAAAAATACCAGGAGGTTTTATCAAACGTGAAGGACGTCCTACAGATGAAGCAACCCTTGCGGCTCGTATTATTGATAGACCTATAAGACCTATGTTTGATGAGAATTTACGAAATGAAATTCAAGTCATTAATACCGTTTTATCAGTAGACCAAGATAATTCTCCGATTATGGCAGCATTATTTGGTTCTAGTTTGTGTTTAGGCATTAGTGATATACCATTTGATGGACCAGTTGCGGGAGTGGTAGTTGGAAAAATAGGCAAAGAGTTTATTATTAATCCGACTGCTGAAGAATTAGAAAAAAGTAGTCTTAATTTAACTGTTGCTGGTACAAAAGATGCAATTTGTATGGTTGAAGCAGGTGCCCAAGAACTAAGCGAAAAAGAAATGTTAGAAGCATTAATATTTGGACACGAGCATATTAAGACATTATGTGAATTCCAACAAAAGATTATCGATGAAATCGGAATAGAGAAAAAAGAATTAATTGTTGCTAAAGTAGAGGAAGAGTTAGAAAAAGCAGTACGTGATTATGCCACAAAAGATATGCTTGCTGCCATTCAAATTAAAGACAAATTAGCAAGTTATGAACGTATTGAAGAAGTAAAAACAGCTACTTTAGAAAATTTTGCCGAAATTTATTCTGATGATGAAAATATCGAACAAATTTTAAAAGATGTGAAAAAAGTAGTGGATACTATTGAAGGCGATGAAGTAAGAAGATTAATTACGGATAAAAAGATAAGACCTGATGGACGTAAAATGGATGAAATTAGACATTTGGACGCCCAAATCGATTTACTTCCAAGACCTCACGGAAGTGCATTATTTACTCGTGGAGAAACACAAGCACTTGCCACTACAACTTTAGGGGCTATCGGAGAACATCAAATTTTAGATGGACTTGGAATAGAAGATACAAAACGTTTTATGCTTCATTATAATTTCCCACAGTTCTCTGTTGGAGAAACGGGACGTTATGGTTCTCCAGGAAGACGTGAAATTGGTCATGGTGCTTTAGGAGAAAGAGCCCTTGCGCAAGTGATTCCTAGCGAAGAAGAATTTCCTTATACCATTCGTGTTGTAAGTGAAATTTTAGAAAGCAATGGATCAAGTTCACAAGCCACAATTTGTGCAGGATGCTTGTCTTTAATGGCCGCAGGAGTTCCAATTAAAAAACCAGTGGCAGGAATTGCAATGGGATTAATTACTAATGGTAAAAAATATACAATTTTAACGGACATAGCTGGATTAGAGGACCATATGGGAGATATGGACTTTAAAGTTGCGGGAACTCGTGATGGAATTTGTGCTTTGCAAATGGACATTAAAATTAAGGGAGTTACAAAAAACATATTAAAAGAGGCCCTTGCCCAAGCCAAAAAAGCAAGATTAGAAATACTAGATGTTATGGCAGATTGTATTAAAGAGCCTCGTAAAGAATTATCTCCATATGCTCCTAAAATTGAAACATTTAAAATTGATCCGGAAAAAATTAAAGATGTTATTGGCCGTGGTGGAGAAATGATTACAAAAATTATTTTAGAAGCAAGTCACGTAGCCACAGTAAACGATAAAGATGCTGTAAAGGTAGATTTAGAAGATGATGGACGTGTTATTATTTATCATACTGACTTTGATATTATAGCAAAAACCAAAGAAATGATTTTAAATTGTGTACGTGTAGTAGAAGAAGGAGAAATCTATACTGGTACGGTTACAAAAGTAGAAGATTTTGGATGCTTTGTGGAACTTTGGGATGGTTGTGAAGGACTTGTACACGTTTCTCAACTTGCTTATGAAAGAGTGGACAAGCCAAGTGATTTATTTAAAGTAGGAGATAAAATTGTTGTTAAGTCTTTAGGATACGATAATCGTGGTCGCTTGAATCTTTCTCGTAAGGAAGCCTTACCAAAACCTAAAAAAGAGGAAAAGAAAGAAAAAGAAAAATCAAAAGAGAAAAAAACAAAAACTAAGAAAAAACAATAATGGAAAAAGAAGTTAGAGCCTGAAATGCACCCTATAGAGTAGACATCATATAAAAAGAGTTTTAGTTATGATATA
>CAZIDI010000009.1:0-19629 GCA_964537805.1 uncultured Muribaculaceae bacterium
CATAAGAAGGAGGATAGCAAAAAGGATTTTCTAACATTAAATTTAATATTTTTTGACAGTTTTTGTCTAAGTTAGAATTTTTTAATTTTATTTTATCTTTTTCCGCTTGTTTTGAAAATTTAATTGTATATAGATTACCATTCCTCATCTTTATGATACTCCATAGCATTTTCCCAAATTTCATTTTTGCGAATGTCATTTATATTTTCAACATAATTAGGTATACTTGACAAATACAAAGTCTCTTCTATATTTTTCCAATCTTCTTCTGAAATTAAAACTGTATTTTTCCTTTATTATTTACAATAGTTATTGAGTTATATCCTACATTAACATCAGATACTAATTTAAATAAGTTTTGTCTAGCATTTGTAATATTTATTGAATTCATAATTTACGCTCACCTTGTAACATTTTAACGTACTTTTTAATGTACGTCAATTCTATAATTATTTTATGTACTTTTATAAAATAGTATACAATGTTTTGAAAACTTCCATTCAAAAAAAAAGAAAAGCACACAATATTACATTATGGGCTCTACGGTCTGTAAAGTAATCAAACATCTCATATCAATAGCATGATTTCAATATTCATCAAAAGTAATTTCAGATGGATTTTTTGAAATTTTTTCCAAAACTGTTCTTATCTCATCTTGTAATTCCTTATTCTCTATTTTGTCTATAAGAGGCTCTACTTCATTTAACTTTTCTAAAAAACCTAACTTTTCTTCATAAGTATCTAATTTATGATTAATAGTTGTAATTGTATTCCCAATGGCACTTTTACTAACGCAACGTACATCTGCTATTTCTTGTAAAGATAAATCTTCCTCATAAAACAAAGCAAATATTTCCTTTTCACGTTCATTTAACAAATTACCATAAATATCAAATAATTTATTGTAATAAATATATTCTTCCGTTCGATTCATACTTACATCATATCCTTAAATAAACCATAAATATAATCTTCTATATCAAAGGTTTGTAAATCGCTCATTGCTTCTCCGAGTCCTACAAACTTAACGGGTATATCTACTTCTTCTTTGATAGCAAGAACAATTCCTCCCTTGGCAGTTCCATCCAATTTTGTAAGGACAATTCCCGTAATATTCGTAATTTCTTTAAATGCTTTAGCTTGCATAATTCCGTTTTGACCCGTTGCAGCATCTACAACAAGTAAGGTTTCGTGAGGAGCATCAGGTACAATACGAGCGATGACTTTGTTAATTTTTTCAAGTTCTTTCATTAAATTCACTTTATTTTGAAGTCTTCCTGCAGTATCAATAAAAACAATATCTGCACCTTCTTTTTTGGCTATTTCAAGGCCATCGAAAATTACACCAGCAGGGTCTGTATTATCACGCCCATAAAATAAAGAATCCGTTTTCTCAGCCCAAATTTTTAATTGCTCTACTGCCCCGGCTCTAAAAGTGTCTGCTCCAATCATCATAACTTTCTTTCCCATGTTCTTATATTTGTAAGCAAGTTTGGCAATCGTAGTCGTTTTTCCTACCCCATTTACTCCCACCATTAAAATAACCGTTGGTCCTTCACTTGCCATATGAATACTTGTACTTAAAGATTCATTGTTAACATAAATAATAAAAAGTTCATCTACGATAACTTCCATTAAGTAATTGGTATCTTCTATATTTTCTTGTTTAACACGCACTCTTAAGCGTTCTATAAATTTAAAAACTGTATTGACCCCAATATCGGCAGAAATTAATAAATCTTCTAGTTCTTCAAAATAGGCATCATTTACTTTTGAATACTTAATTCCCAGTAAACTTAATTTGGAAACAAACTCTTCTCTTGTCTTTTTAAGGCCTTTGTCATAAACTTCAACAACTTCTTTTTCTTTGCTTTCTACTTGTTTCGTAATCTTTTTCTTAAATTTATCAAATAAGCCCATTTTAAAACCTCCTTAGTTATTACAAGCATTTTCACTTATATATGTTTTATATTCACTAAGTATTTCTTTATTTTCATTTTCATAACTAAAACGATACACAATTACAACATCATCTTCACTACAAAATCCACGATTATCTTCAAACAATCCTGCGTTTTTCACATCTTTTACTGTTACTCTTTTAAAGCAACTAGCATTATCTGGATTGTTTAAATTGCTAATATTTTGATTGACATAGAGTTCATTTGAAAAAGAAAGACTACATTTTTCTAAATGATAATTTTCAATTGCATACGTAAGTGCAACTTCTTCTAAATTACTACGAACCTCCACGGCCATATTTTTTCTTGATTTATTCATTACAGCAATAATTCCACTACTAACAAGGGTAATAATAATAGATAAAACAACGATAACTGCTAAAAGTTCTACTAAGGTAAACCCACTATTTTTCTTTTTCATTTTATTCACCCACTAGTTTCATTATAACAATATTAGAGTAGACAAACAAGAGAAAAAGCGCTATAATGAAACAAGAAAAAAACTTTATTTTTTTATTTTGAAAGGAAAATATTTATGAAAGAAGATAGTACAAGTACGTCTATCGTCTCTTTAGGAGGCCTAGGCGAAGTTGGGAAAAACATGTATGTTGTGACCCATAAAGAAGAAATTTTAATAATAGATGCAGGAGTTATGTTTCCTACTGATGATTTATTAGGAGTAGATGCAGTCATACAGGATTTTACGTATTTAAAACAAAATGAAGAAAAAATTGTAGGGCTTGTGATTACCCACGGTCATGAAGACCATATTGGAGGAATTCCTTATCTTTTACAAAGTATTCGTATTCCAAAAATTTACGCAGCCAAAATTGCAGCGGACTTAATCCAAAAAAAATTAGTGGAGCATAATCAAACGTATCAAGAAGTAGAAATTATCAATAATGATACGATTTTAAAAACGAAATATTTTGAAATAGAGTTTGTAAATACAACCCATTCTATTCCGGATTCTTATGCAGTGGCTATTCACACACCAAATGGAACCATTTTTGAAACAGGAGACTTTAAGTTTGACTTAACCCCTATTGGACCTGTTGCAGATTTACATAAAATGGCAGAAATTAGTAAACGCGGAGTGAAAATCTTAATGAGTGATAGTACAAACGCTTTATCTCCTGGTTTTTCTACTAGCGAAAACGTAGTAGATGAGGCTTTAGAAAACATTATTAATAAACACCCTGCACGTATCATTATTGCTACATTTGCATCTAATATTTATCGTATAAAACATATTGCAGACACGTGTAAAAAACACAATCGTAAAATAGTGGTTTTTGGTCGTTCTATGGAAACGATTGTTGAACTTGCTCTAAATAATGGTTTAATTGAAGATAAAAGTATCTTTATTGATTACAACCAAACCAAATCTTTAAAGAAAAATGAAATTTGCATTCTTTGTACTGGATCACAAGGTGAACCTCTTGCAGCATTATCTAGAATTGCAAACGGAATGCATAAACAAATTACTTTAGTGCCAGATGATTTGGTTGTCTTCTCTTCTAATCCAATTCCTGGAAATGCAAGCAACGTCAATCGCGTTATTAATAAATTGTATTTAAAAGGAGTACAAGTATTTACAAATAGTGAGTTTAGTGACATTCACGCTTCTGGTCATGGAAAACAAGAAGAACAAAAATTAATGCTTCGTTTAATTAAACCAGAATACTTTATGCCTTGTCATGGAGAATATAGAATGCTAAAAAAACACGCTGAACTCGGTATGGCTTGTGGTATTCCTAAAGAAAACATCTTTGTTTGTAAAAATGGGGATACAATTATTCTAGATAAAAATGGAGCACATAAAGGAGAACCAGTGCAAGCTGGAGATGTTTATGTAGATGGATCACGTATTGGAGATATTGGAAGTGTAGTCATAAAAGACCGTAAACTTATGAGCAACGATGGTATTTTACTTACTATATTAAACATTAATCCCTTCACTAAAAAACTATTAATAAAACCAAATGTTACCACAAGAGGATTTGTTATGGTCAATGAAAATGGCGAATTAATTAATCAAATAGAAAGAAAAGTAACCCACATTGTAAACAATGCTTTAGAAAATAATCCTTACAGTTATACAGATTTACGAAATCAAATTATTTTAGAACTTCATCCATTTATTAATGAATTAACAGGTAGGCGTCCCATTATCTTACCCGTTATTATGGAAGTAAAAGAAAATAATAATTAAAAAATTCAATCATATTGGTTGAATTTTTTCTTTCTTTTTTTATATTGCAAGCAAACTTGGATGAAGTTTATAAAAATGTTATTCATATATTCATCTTTTTTATAGACTTTCTGGATAAAATTGAACCCCAATATAAAATGTTTTAGATTCGTCTTCAACAATTTCATCTATACCATCTGGAGAAACAGCTACTATTTTAGTAAGCCCTGTATCTATTGAATATTGCTGATGCCTAGAATTTACTTTTGTTTCTTCTGTTCCTACCAAATTATATGCTTTAGAATTTTTATCTATTTTAATACTATGAACATATATATCATCATTATTATGATTTTGATTTTGTAATTTACCAATTTTTCCCCCAACTGCTCTAACCATAGTATGTTTTCCAGCACATATTCCTAAAATTGGGATATCGTAATCATAACAATACTTAGCTATAAAGCATTCATATTCATCAACAAATCCACCACCTTGTAATATAATTCCATCACATAAAGCGATTTGCTCATAAAAATTATGTTTTTCGGTAGTAGTCAATTGCACATGCCACTCATCTTTAGCAACTATTTTATCTTCATTAGGAGGTAAAATTCCAATAGCAATTCCGCCATTATCAAAAATGGCTTGTTCTACTTCATCACGAATAAAAGTTTCTAAACGTTTATTTCTGTTTCTATAATGTTTAGTAACAATACCAATTATCGGTTTACTCATATTTTTTCACTCACTTTATTACATTTTTGTTAACTATAGTATAGCAAAAAAAAGAAAACTTTTTAAGTCTATTTTTGTTTGGGTAAAATACCTAATTTATGAACCATAATATCATCAATTTGTTCCATAG
Source organism: uncultured Muribaculaceae bacterium (assembly GCA_964537805.1). Lineage (GTDB taxonomy): Bacteria > Bacillota_I > Bacilli_A > RF39 > UBA660 > MGBC108787. The sequence goes on from CAZIDI010000009.1 coordinate 5,024, forward strand.
TTTCTTCCAAACTACCATTATTATCAATAATATAAGGTCTATATAAAGCAATCATATCTTCTGTAAAATCCTGTTCATCTGCCAAAAATCTTCGACACATTTCCGCATAATCACTTTTACTTGATTTTCTTTCTCTATCTAAAGCTCTTTGCAAACGGATTCCTTTATCCAATTGAAAATAAATAGGTACTAAACATTCTTTTGAATAAACTTCTAAAAAATTTTTATAAGCAATCCAAGTATTAGGAGTAAGATAATTGTAATGTTCTAAGTCAATAGAACTTTTGCCTGTTGCATAAGACCATAGTCCCTTTATCGTATTATAATCTCTTCTTTCAATAAGTTCATGGTTTGCATCTAAAGAATCCATCTTTTCATCTGATATAAAATAATACTCTCTACCATTCACTTCTCCAACTCTTGGTGGTCTTGTCGTTAAAGGAATAATAGGTAAAACTTCATAAAGAGATAAAGATTCTGCAAATAGAGTATCTTTTCCGGAACTACTTGGACCAATATAAAAAGCGATTTTATGTTCATTGTTTAGCATATTATTTCCTCCAAACTGCAAGAGTATTATCCCCTACTCCAAAGCTTTTGTCAAACAAAAAGAAGCCTATTTTGCTTCTTCTTGTGCTCTTGTTTCGCGGATCACTGTTATTTTAATAGTACCTGGATATTGCATTTCAGATTCGATTTTCTCTTTTATATCTCTGGCCATTTTAAAGCTTGTTGAATCATCCACTTCTTCTGGATGCACCATAACACGTATTTCACGTCCGGCTTGCATTGCATAGGCTTTATCAACACCCTCAAATGAGTTTCCAATCTCTTCTAGTTGCTCTAATCTCTTAATGTAATTTTCTAAAGAATCGTTTCTTGCCCCTGGTCTTGCTGCAGATAAGGTATCCGCAATTTGCACTAATACAGAAATAACACTGGTTTGGGCTTCATCGCCATGGTGAGAAGCAATAGCATTTAATACAACCTCATCTTCATGATATTTTTTGGCAATATCAAGGCCAATTTGAACGTGAGAGCCTTCCATCTCAAAATCAATTGATTTTCCTATATCGTGTAATAATCCGGCTCTCTTAGCAAGAGTAACATTTTCTCCTAATTCTCCAGCCATTAAACCAGTAAGATTAGCAACTTCAATAGAATGTTGTAAAGCATTTTGACCATAACTTGTTCTAAAATGAAGTTTACCAATTAAATGCACTAAATCAGCATCAACATTTGTGATTCCTAATTTGTAAATGGCATCTTGACCCATTTCCGTAATTTTATTATTGATATCTTTTTCCACTTTATCGTATACTTCTTCAATACGTGATGGGTGAATTCTTCCATCTTTAATCAGCGTTTCAATTGTTATTTTGGCCATCTCACGGCGTAAAGGATCAAAACTAGATATGACAATCGCCTCTGGTGTATCATCAATAATTAAATCTACGCCCGTTACCGACTCAATGGTTCTAATATTTCTTCCTTCTCTTCCAATTAGTCTTCCTTTCATTTCATCATTTGGTAAACTAATTGTACTCACAGTTTGTTCACTAGCAACATCTTCTGAATAACGTTGCATACTAGAAACGATTAAATCTCTAGCCTTTTCATTTGCCACCAATTTGGCTTCACTTTCTTTTTCTTTAATATAATTCGTGATTTCTAAAGACATATCCTCTTCTACACGTTTCATAATTAGATCACGTGCTTTATCACGAGAAAATTTAGAAATATTTTCTAACTGTTGTAATTCTTCTTTCAACATTTCATCCATTTTGGCTTCTTTTTCTTGTAATTCTTTTTGCTTAGCAACTAAATTATTATCACGTTCATCTAACATAGAATCCCTTTTTTGTAGCATTTCTTCTCTTTTATCAAGATTATTTTCTCTTTGCATTAAACGAGATTCTGAATCTTTCATTTCTTCTTTTTTTTGTTTAATTTCTTTTTCTGCTTCTTGTTTTAAACGGAAAGACTCCTCTTTCAATTCAAGAAGAGCATCTCTTTTGTGTTTATCGGCTTCTTTCTTGGCGTTTTCTAATAATTTTTCTGCTTTTGCTTCGGCTTTGTTTCCTTTTATTGCATTTAATACAATTATAATTACAACTCCGATAATAATTCCAACAATCAAAGCTAAAATAATGGATGCAAAATTCAAATTCATACTATCCCTCCATTATTTTTTCTATATAACTAATTCATTATTTAATAAATAAGTCTATAATTACATTATAAAGTTTAAATAAAAAATTAGCAATAAATTTTTTGCTAATTTAATTTCAATCGTTAATTTAATTTCAATTTTTTATGCTTCTATTTCTTCTTGAGTTTCTTTTGATTTACTCTTTTCTTTAACAAACCCATAATGTTCACGCACCTTTTGCTCCAATTCTTTACACAATGCAACATTTTCTTTAAGATATATTTTTACATTTTCTTTACCTTGTCCTATTTTTTCGCCATTGTAAGCATACCAGGCACCACTCTTATCTAAAATATTTAATTCACTGGCAATGTCAATAATTTCACCTTCACGGCTAACACCTTCACCATACATAATATCGACTGTTGCAGTTCTAAATGGTGGAGCCACTTTGTTTTTAACGACTTTAATATTGGTACGATTACCAATTACTTGATCTCCATTTTTAATTTGTTCTGCACGGCGTACATCCAAGCGAATTGTAGAATAAAATTTTAAGGCTCTACCACCTGGTGTCGTTTCAGGATTTCCAAATAAAATTCCTACTTTTTCTCTTAATTGATTAATAAAGATTGCAGTGGTTTTTGTTTTATTAATCGTTCCGGATAATTTTCTTAAGGCTTGGCTCATTAATCTTGCCTGTAACCCTACATGTGCATCTCCCATTTCACCATCAATTTCTGCTTGTGGAACTAAAGCGGCAACTGAGTCGATAACAATTATATTGACGGCTTCACTACGAACCAATGCTTCACATATTTCAAGAGCTTGTTCTCCGGTATCTGGTTGTGAAAGTAAAAGTTCATTTATATTAACTCCTAAGTTCTTAGCATAAACCGGATCAAGAGCATGTTCTGCATCAATAAAAGCTGCTCTTCCTCCCTCTTTTTGTACTTCTGCAATTGCTTGTAAAGCAAATGTTGTTTTTCCTGAAGATTCAGGCCCATAAATTTCTACAATTCTTCCTTTTGGATATCCTCCAACACCTAAAGCAATATCTAAAGTTAAAGATCCACTACTTGTCACATCAATTTCCATATGCGAATCTTCCCCAAGTTTCATAATGGCACCTTTACCAAATTGTTTTTCAATATCGGCAAGGACTTGTTCTAAAGCCTTGTCTTTGTCTTTTACATCTTTTGCTGTTTTCATTTTTGTATCCTCCAATTTTTATTACATTTTCATTTTATTATAGAAAAATCAGTTTGTCAATCATTTTTACAAACAATTGTTTGTTTTACTCCAACTACCTAATAAATGCAAACTTTTTCTTCCATCCTCAAGATAACAAAAGAAAAAAAGAATTGCAAATCACAAATTTTGCCAATTGAAGTGCCAAATTGGCAAAATGAAGCATCAATTTAGGAATTTAGAGTCCCAATTTCAAAAATTGAAGCCAAAAAAAAGGAAATTAGTAAAAATTTCACTTTTTTAAAGTTTTAGCAATTCCCTACTTTTCTTGAAATAAAAATTCCTTCGCATTAAAGTAATATTCACAACCAGATATAACTGATAACAAACAAGCCGCAATAATTAAGATATCGGCAAGGGGTAAGTGAATCAGTTCAAAAGGCAAGTTATAAAACAACATAAAAGAGACCCCAATCATCATACAAACGGTCTTAGCCTTCCCCATCATACTAGCAGCAACGACTTTTCCCTTATTTCCACTTACCATTTTAATAGAATCCACAAACGTATCACGTGTAATAATGATAATCGGTACCGCAATACTAATAAATCCATTATAGGCTAGAATCATTAATACCCCATTCACTAAAATCTTGTCAGCAATGGCATCCATTACTTTTCCAAAATCCGTAACCATATTTTTACTTCTGGCTAAGTAACCATCTAAAAAGTCAGTTAATGAGGCTATAACAAATAACACCCCTGCAATTAAGTATTTTGAATCTACAACCACTTTTCCCATAAAGGTAAACATTGGAAAATTCACTCCAAACTGATACCAAGGGAGTATTAAAAAAACAAGAGTGCATATCGATAAAAGAATTCTTGTAACTGTAATTTTATTTGGTAAATTCATACATACACCTCTTATTTCACATAACTTATAACTGTTGCCGTTTCACGACTAATTGTAATTTGCCTTATACTCCAAAATACCACTATCATTACGAGTAGAATAATGGCCGTATATAAAAGAACATATAAACTTTTATTGTATTTCTTACTAGCCTTTGTATAAGGAGAAGCAATTTCCTTTTTTTCTTTTTTATTTTGCTCTTCCATCTGGCGTTCGATATCTTTTAAAGGAATTTTGGAAGTATATTCAAACATATACTCATTAAATTCATCAATAATTTTGTCAGAATCAATTCCTAAATATTTTGAATAATTGTATATATAATCTTTTAAGACAAAAATATCTTTAAAACATCCGATGTTGCCATCTTCAATATTTTCTAAAATAACTTCTTTTATATCTAAATCTTTGCTAGCTTCTGTTAAAGAAACTCCAGCTTCCTCTCTAGTTACTCTAAAGAGTTCACCAATTTCGTTCAAGATTTTTCACTCCTTTGTAAATAAAATAAATAAACCAAATAAGCCATGTTCTGTACACTAATAAGTGTGGCAAATATTTATCTACTGATTTCTCAGTCCTCTTTTTTGTTCTTATTTCCAAAAAAGAAGTTCCCCTACCAAATTTGGGTTTCTCACTCGTGGGGTTTACCGCGTTCCACTTACCTCGTTTCCAAGGTAACTCGTCTCTTTGGCACTTTACAAATACTCATACCCTTTAAGGTACTTTCTTCGCCGTAAAGATTTCTCTTCCCTTAGGTTATTTTTTCCCTAAGCACGAACACTACGATCTTCACAGATACGTGTGAGCATGGACTTTCCTCTACATTAAGATAATGCAGCATTTGCCTATGATTTATTCATTTCTTCCAAATACTACTTTTTCAAGTTGACTAATTCTTCTTAACAAATCAACATTATTAACAGCACTACGGCTTTGGGTTCCGTTTCCTTCATCACTAGCGGCTTCTAATCTGCTACGAAGTTTACTGTATTCTTGTTTTAATTTTACATTATCACTTGTTAATGAACTAATCTCTTTTTCCTGTCTTTTAATAATGGCATTAAATTCTGTATAATCAGCAATGATAGTATCCAAGAATTTATCTACTTCTTGAGGGCGATACCCTCTCGCATCAATTTTAAAATCCTTTTCAAAAATATCTTGTGCCGTTAACATTATTTTTTCGTTATTATACACATTTACCACCTTCTTACCTACCCATTATATAAAATGCCCTTATAAATTGTCAAGTGTCAACACTTGTAAACAAAAGAAAGTGGTTTACTATAGTATATGTTTATTTTCTTTTTTCGGGTGTTCTTTCCTTATAGACTCTTTACTAAGCAATAAATCTGCTTTTGCTACTTTTTCTAACATTTCTTGTAAAAACGCATCAATTCGAAACATAGTATCACCTAAAAATAGTGTACTACACTTAAAAACGCTTAAAAAGAAATCTGACAAAACTTGTCAAAACTTTTAGCAATTAATATCTCGTACCAATACTCTTCCCTTACCATCATAATCACTTAATACTTGGTCAAAATGCTTTTCTACATAATAAGAATGAAAATCTAGTTCCAAAACGTCATCTATATAAGCATCATATACAATAGGTGGAACAATATATAAATCCCAACCTTTCTCTAAATAGGCTTTAAAAAGTTCTACACCATATAAAGATGCGGTTGTAATCTTTCTTTCACTAGATTCTACTTTATGAAATCCACTAAATCGTATCAAAGTATTTACATACTTTTCCCAAACATCCCAAGAACAACCATAAATTTTATCTAAATTTTCCTTTTTGTGTCCTAAAATAAATTTATCTAACTCCTGCAATTTATGAAATAACTCTTTATTTTCTTCTATAAATGCAAAAGAAAGATTTCGATTGATTAGATTTTTACTACTTATTATCCTATTTTTTCTTCCAAAACTGTCTAGCAAATAAATTTTTATATTATCAGGATTTTCTAACTCTTTAAAGTATTTATACATCGTATCACTTCCAAAAATAATTGTCTTTTATTATAGAAGATAACTCTAATAAAAACAAGTTTTTAAAATGCAATAATGACTATAACTCCCAAAAAATCAATTATTTTCATACTTTTTTGGAGTTATGAACATTTTTCTAGTTTTTTGCCAAATATTGCACTGTAAATTTTTCCTTTTTCCTTATATTGTAGATATAGATTATTAAAAAGAATTGTAGTATAATGAATCTAGGTGGTTAAACATGAAGTATCCAAACAACTTAAATAAAAAATATCAAAACCCCCTAACCTATAAAAATCGTGGGATGGATTTAGAAAGTGAATTAAACGAAAGCAATGCCTATTATCTAAGTATTGATAAAGCCCTTATTTATAAAAAACCTACTCCTATTGGAGTTACAGATGTTAGTTACTCTCCAAAAGGAAAAATAATTAACAGAGGTTTTTTTAAAGAACCATCCACACTCGATTACAATGGACTTTATAGAGGAAAATACATTGAATACGAAGCAAAAGTTACAAGAAATAGAACATCTTTTCCTCTAGCCAATATCCATCCACACCAAATAAAACACATTCGTAATATTTTAAACCATGGTGGTATTGTATTTCTAATAATTAAAATAAACGATATTGTTTATTTATTAAAAGGAATAGACTTTATAGAGTATATGGATACGCACGAAAGAAAAAGCGTTGAATATGAATTTATTAAAGAGAAGGGATATATGATTAAATATGGATACAATCCTACCCTTGATTATCTAAAAATAGTAGATGAAATCTATTTTAAGGAGGAAGCAAATGAAGAAATTAAAATTGAAAAAACCAAGTAAAATTGCCAAAGAAGTAAAAGAAAAAAGAAAGGATAAACCAAAAAAGAAAAGAAGTAAAAGTTGGTTACTTTCTATTCTAATGATTATTGGAATTGGAATTGCATCAGTTGTGATTTTATTTGGTGCCTATATTGTACTTACAGCACCAGATTTTAATACCAATAAACTTTATAGTAAAGAAGCCAGTGTCTTATACGATAGAAATGGGGAAGAAATTACTCGTATTGGAACTGAAAACAGAGTTTTAGTCAAATACGATGATTTGCCTCAAGTGTTAATTGATGCTTTAGTGGCAACAGAAGACTCAAGATTCTTTCAACACAATGGATTTGATGCTGCCAGATTTTTAAAAGCAAGTATGGGGCAAGTTCTAGGACAAGATGCAGGTGGAGCATCTACCCTAACAATGCAAGTGGCTAAAAATACTTATAGTGAAAAAGAATCTCACGGAATTAAAGGAATTATTCGTAAATTTACCGATATTTATATGTCTATCTTCAAAATAGAAAAATCTTATACTAAAGAAGAAATTATAGAATTTTATGTCAACTCACAATGGTTAGGCTCTGGAAATACAAATAACTACGCAGACATTAATGGAGTAGAACAAGGAAGCCAAGCCTTCTTTGGAAAATCCGTAAGCGATTTATCTTTACCAGAAGCATCCCTTCTTGTTGGAATGTTTAATAACCCTTCTTATTTTAGCCCAATACGTTACCCAGAACGTGCAAAGGAAAGACAAAAAACAGTATTAAATTTGATGGTACGCCACGGATATATAACAGATGAAGAAGCAAACGCTGCTGCTGAAATTCCAATTGAATCTTTATTAAAAACAACAAGTACAGAGCAAAAAGCCGATGATAAAGGATTACAAGCATTTATCGATTATGTAGTAGATGATGTTACAGAAAAAACAGGAGATGATCCTCGCCAAGTACCAATGGCCATTTATACAACCCTTGACCGTGACATTCAAGATGTCGTTACCCAACTGGAAAATGGTGATATTTATAAATATACAAATGATAAAATCCAAAATGGTGTAGCAGTTACTTCTACAGAAGACGGTTCTATTGTAGCACTTGGCCCTGGTAGAAATTATGTTTATCGTAGTACCAATCGTGCTTTAGGTCGTAGACAACCTGGTTCAACAGCCAAAATCATTATTGATTATGGACCACTCATTGAATACAATAATGCCTCTACTGTAACCCAATTCATTGATGAACCTTATACGTATACAAGCGGTGGTTCCCTAAAGAACTATGATGGGAAATACAAAGGATTAATTACCTTAGAAGATGCCCTAATTGATTCCCGTAATATTCCTGCTTTACAAGCATTCCAACAAACAACCATTGAACAAAAAACAGAATTTGCGCATAGCCTTGGAATTGATTTTGGAGAAAATTTATATGAATCTGCATCAATTGGAGGGTTTGACGGAATTAGTCCACTCGAAATGAGTGCTGCCTATGCGGCGTTTGGTCGAGGTGGTTATTATATTGAGCCTTATTCTTTCACCAAAATCATTTATTTAGAAAATGAGGAAGAATACAATTACAAATACACAAAAAATCGTGTTATGAGTGAAGAAACGGCTTATATGATTACCAGTATTTTAATCAAAAATACAAACGGTGGTAAAATTAATGTTTCTGGTACAGATGTCGCTGTAAAAACTGGAACAACAACCATTGATGAAGCAGCAGCCAAAGCCAATAAAGTTCCTACAAATACCACTCCAGACCATTGGGTAAATGCTTACACTAAAGATTATTCTATCTCTATGTGGGTTGGATATGATAATTTGAATGAAGGGCACTTAACTAGTGCTACAGGTGGTCCAATAAGACGTGCTATGATGCCACAACTTGCGAATCGTATCTTTAAGAAAAATGCTCGTTTTTCAAAGCCAAGTAGTGTCGTAGAAGCAACAGTCGAATTAGGAACGAATCCATTAAAACTTGCCAGTGCCTATACTCCATCTAGTTTAAAAGTAACCGGATTATTTAAACAAGGAACAGAACCAACTACTGTATCTAATCGTTTTGATAAGTTGGTGTCTCCCTCGAACGGAAACGCCTTAGTAAATGGTGCATCCATAACCTTAACATGGAATCCTATTGCAACCCCTGAGGCGATAGACAAAAATGCATTACAAACCTATTTTAATGAAAATTATGCAGTAGCTCCAGAAAAATACTACAATGAAAGAATTGATTATAACAATAGTAACATTGGAACTATTGGTTACCAAGTCTATTTACAAAACACAGATGGCTCTTTAATTAGTTTAGGGTATACTACTCAAACAAGTTATACCTATGTAGCCTCAAGTGCTCGTGAATACAAATTTGTAATTAAATCGGCTTATAGTATTTTTAAAGATAATATGAGTGATGGCTTAACAATTACTGCATCCGTTGGAACAACACCTCCAACCACGACTACACCAGAAGATGGAACCACTCTTCCAAACGAACAAGAGAATGATGACAACAACGAAAATAACAATATTAACAATTAAAAAATTGATATAAACTAAACTATATCAATTTTTTTTAAACTTATTTTTATAATATTTACAATTTTCTTTTAACTTGCAATCACGACAATTTGGAGAAATACTTTTACACTGGTATCTTCCAAACAAAACCATTTGATGATGAAGTCTACTCCACTTATCCTTTGGAAAATATTTCATTAACTTTTTTTCTACTACACTCACATTATCTAATTCATAAGCAAGACCTAGTCTTTTGGAAACCCTCTCCACGTGCGTATCAACAGCAATAGTAGGAACATTATAAAGATTCGATAAGACAACATTACAAGTTTTTCTTCCTACTCCCGGTAAACTTTCTAAATATTCACGACTATTCGGAACACTTCCATTATAATCACGAACTAAACACTTAGCAATTTCATTTATATACATTGCTTTTCTTGTATACGTTCCCACTGGTCTTATAATACTTTCTATTTCTTTTAAGGAAGCATTTGCTAAAGAAAAGACATCATACTTAGAAAAAAGTTCTTTGGTTACCATATTAACTCTTTTATCTGTACATTGAGCACTTAAAACAGTAGCCATTAAAAGTTCATAATCTTTTTGATAATTTAACTCACAACGGGCATCTGGAAAAAGTTCATCCAAATACGCTATCATCTTATTTTTCATTATCCTCTAACCAATTGTAATCAAATAATTCCTTTGGTGCATCATTTTTAGAATTACGACTAAAATTGTCCTTTTGTACTTCTTTCATTGTTTTATACCCTTTTCTTTGCCATTCATATAAAATTTTATCAATATATCTTAAATTATTCACTCCATTATAAACTGCTTCTTTTAAAGCCCCTAGAATAAGTTCTTCACTAAATCCTTTCTCCAACCAAGCGTGTATAATTTCATATTCCATAGAAGAAATAGGACGTCCAAACTCTTCTTCAAAATGACTATATACATCACTTTCTTCTTCTACATTTTTTTCATCTTCTAATAAAGTTTCAACTTCTTGGTAAAACAAATCTAAATTCACTACTTCTACTCTTTTGCCATTTCCATCTTTTAAAGTTTCAATTTGAATTAATTTCTTGCTCATCAGTGTATTAAATGAATTTAAAATTTCATTTTCTTGTAAATTTAATACTTTTGTAATCAAATTTACATCAAAAGTTTCTTCTTTATAATTCCAAAAATAAGTAAGAAGTAGAAAATCTTCAAAACCTAAAGAAAACTTTTTGACAATAAGCACCATATAAGTAGGAACTACTAAATGATGTTCTTTTAAGATTTTTGTATGCAACGCTACCACCTCGTTTTATTATTAAGTAAATATTCTTTTAATTCTTCTTTTTGATTGTGTATATGCCCAAGAAGTACTTCATGAATTAAATGATTTTCAATTACTTTTGCTCTTTTACTTGGTTTCATATTTAAAATAGCACAGATTTCTTGAAAATGGATTTCTAAATCTTTTCTTTCGTGGATAGGAAGAGATTTGTACATTTCGTGAATGGATTCTGCTTCTATTCCTAAAATTTCACCTGCAATTAAAGATAAATAAAGACCATATTTGTACAAGACTTCAGAATGAATCATTTTCAAATCTAATATTTCACGTATTTTTACTATATTCTCTTTTTCGCTTTTTGTAAAGGGAAGATTTCGTTCTAGCTTCATTTGAGCCCACATACCACAAACATCATTTGTATACACAACATTCGTAAAATAAATTCCCAATGCTTCACATAAAGAAAATTGCTTTAATAATTTTAAACCTTTTTTATAATTAGGAGAAATTAAGATTTTCGATAATTCTTCTTTTATGCGATAAGAACTTAAAGTCTTTAATAAATTTTTATTTTTTACAATTTCTTTTTGCAAATTTTCTTCTAAAGTAAAATCAAGCGTAGTAGCAAAACGAATCGCTCTTAATATTCGTAAAGGATCTTCTATTATTTTAGTAGAAACATCTCCCACCATACGAATCACTTGATGTTCTAAATCATAAACTCCACCTAATACATCTGTTATTTTTTCATTTTTATCCATACAAATGGTATTAATGGTAAAATCTCTTCTTAGTAAATCTGTTTTTAAATCTTTCGTATAAATAACAGATGTAGGCCTTCTATTTTGATAGTTTTCTTCTTTGCGAAAAGTAGTAATGTCAATATTAAGTTCACTCATCTTTATATTAAAGGAACCATATTCATTCGCTTCCCCAGAAAATAATTGCATAATTTCTTTAGTTGTAGCATCCGTATTAATATCAATATCATTCGTTGCTTTTCCGAGTAAAAAATCCCTAACGTATCCTCCTACTATATAAGCAGTATAGCCATTACTTTCAAGACTTTCTAAAATTTCTTTTGCGGTCTTATTCAAAGTTTCTTCACCACTTTTAGTATATCATTTTTCTAAAAGAAAAGAAACTCTAACCAATGGCTCTTTTACGTTCTACACCATCAGTTAAAGTTTCCATTTCTTCTATAAGATAATATATGATCCATTTCATTTTATTTGGAACAAAATTTGGATTTTCTAATAGATTTAGAAAATAACTATCACTAATTTTAGTTGAAATTAAATCAATGGCTTGATTGTAAGTTTCCAAATCGACCATAAACAAACGTACTTTTAACATATGAATGGTTTCATCCCAAAACATTTCTTGCTCCATAATTTGTTCTATTTCTTGAACAACTGGCTTACTTTGTAGACTAAGTTCATTACATACTACGTAAGATTTTAATACAGAATACAAAAGCATATCTAAAATATATTCATTCCTATTTTGATTAAAGCCACTACTTTTATGAATATAATTAAAATAATTGGTTTTACTATTATGTTGTAAAAACGATGCCATTTCATTTGGTAAATTATCCACAAGACTTCGCTCCCTTCTTTTTTGCAACTTTACCTAGTATAGTATATGAAATTAAATATGTAAAGTATTTCCGTACGACAAAATTCGACATTTTAAGTACAATATTCATATTTTCCGATTTGACATAATAAAAATATAGTGTATAATTATAAAGTGCAATGAGTTGGCAGCGAAATTGTAAAGTATTAACGTGTTTATAAAATTTCAAAGTATCAAAACTGCCTTTTCGAGAAATGATCAATGTAAACTCCCTAGTACTTTTACTTTTCATAACTTATAGCAAAATAATAAAGAAAGGAGTATATTTATGGCAAGATACACAGGTCCTGCTTATAAAAAAGCAAGAAGACTTAACTTTTCTCTTTTAGAAAATGGGCGTGAACTTGCACGTCGTCCTTATGCACCTGGTGCTCATGGAACAGACCGTCGCAAGAAAATCAGTGAGTATGGAATCCAATTACAAGAAAAACAAAAAGTACGTCTTATGTACGGGTTAACAGAAAAACAATTTAGAAAAACGTTTGAACGTGCAAGCCGTATGAAAGGTGTAGCTGGAGAAAACTTACTTAAATTATTAGAAAGTCGTTTAGATAATTTAGTTTATCGTATGGGACTTGCTAGAACCAGACGCGGTGCAAGACAAGTTGTAAACCACGGTCATATCTTAGTAAATGGCAAAAAAGTAAATATTCCATCTTACCAAGTAAAACCTGGTGATACTATTAGTGTTAAAGAAAATTCAATGGAACATAAAGCAATAAAAGAATCTTTAGAAGCCAATGTGAAATGTCCAGCATACGTTACATTTGATCAAAAGAAAATGTCTGGTACTTATATAAGACTTCCTGATAGAAGTGAATTAAATAGCGAAATTGATGAAAGCCTTATTGTTGAATTCTATAACAGATAATAGAAAAAATCGTTCATTTGAGCGATTTTTTTTGTGAAACGAAAACCCCCAGTTTGTACTGGGGTTCTAAAAGCTTATAGCTATGAGTAGTCAAAAATAAACTTCCTTGCTAGAATTAAGTTGGCTTGACAAAAAACTAGAAAGGAAGGTGTCCATTATAAAGGACAATAGTAGTTTAGCACACTCTAAATGGAATTGTAAGTATCATATAGTATTTGCACCAAAATATAGAAGAATGCTAATATATGGAAAATTAAAAAAAGAAATAGGAGAAATATTTCGAATGCTATGTACAAGAAAGGGAATAGAAATACTCGAAGCAGAGGCTTGCCCAGACCACATACATATGTTAATAAGTATACCTCCAAAATATTCAGTAGCGGAAATAATGGGGTATTTGAAAGGAAAAAGTTCAATGATAATATTTGATAGACATGCAAACTTAAAATATAAATATGGCCAAAGAAGTTTTTGGTGTAGAGGATATTTTGTAGATACAGTAGGAAAAAATAAAATAGCAATAGAAGAGTATATAAGAAATCAATTAAGTGAGGATAAAATAGCAGAGCAATTATCTTTCAAAGAATTAATAGACCCGTTTACGGGTAAACGTAATAAAAAACTATAAAAAAACACTACTTTAGTAGTAATTGTCAAAGTAGTGCATAAGGCGATAAATTGTGCACTACGTAGTGCTCGCCAGTGTCAAGCCTTATAGGCGCAGTGCAAACCACTAGTTCACACTAGTGGTTTTGATTATTTGTCTTTTTCTATTAAGTGTATTTCCAAGTTGCATATATCTACTATTTTCAAAAACATTTCTAAGGTAATTTTTCTTAATCCACTTTCATAATGTGCTAAAGTACAATCTGCTATACCTAGTTTACTTGCCAATTCTTTTTGAGTTAAACCTACACTTTTTCTTAATTCTTTTAAATTTATCATATGGCAAGGACTATACGGAAAGAAGTATCCCCACGCACATCACCGTTGAAGCATAAGTAAGCAAATATCCCTACCCTTAGTCCATCATGTTTAGCCCCACCACGCGCGAACCAAGGGGACGTAGAAGAGACGAATTCACCATAACTTAAGTACCAAGAGTCACTTGCTCTTGTTTGTGATCCATATGTTTTTTTTGCAAATGGACCAAACTCTGCCGTTCCATCTCCTAGGATTCGATATTGGAATGTTGT
>CAZIDI010000010.1:0-19130 GCA_964537805.1 uncultured Muribaculaceae bacterium
TGGGCAAAATAAATGGAGCACATTAAGTCGTGCTCCTTCAGGGGGTTTTGGTTGATTCACTCTCATATAAAACCATAAGAGCGATTCGAAAGGTTAGCATGATATAAGGTATCTATCATGCTATTAAAATCATATAATGAAATCTATTCTTTGTCAAACAAATTCGTACTAATTCATTTAAAAAATTCATTTAAATTTTTTCTTTTGCTTCTAATTCTTTTCTTTTTTTAAGTTCATCATAGTAGATAGCTTCTGCTATACTTACATAAGGAATGATCCAAATAAAGCCTATACCAATGGTTACTACTCCTACTAAAAACCATCCTATAAAACTTAAAACAAAAACAAAGTAGTCCCATTTATAACCCCACATCATTTCTTTACTACGGCTTAAAAAATCCATTGGGGTTCCTTCTTGGTCATCCGCATAAATATAAAATACCATTGCATAACTAATAGCTGCTATGATACCTGGAATAATTAGTAAAATGCTCCATAAAAGAGAAAAGACAACCATTAATATAGAAATTGCAACAATAGGAAGTATATCTCCAATAAATTTAAACAAATCTTCTCTATCGTAGTCTTCCCCTCTTACCATCTTTAAAATGTAAAGGTTAAAGCCAACCGATAAAGTTGAGGTAAAAAAGGATGCTACTAAAGTAAGACAGCTATAAATCATACTTCCTTGTTCAAATAAAAGTTCTATAATGAATGTACACAAAAAGGAAATTCCTAAAATAATCAAATACCCTTTCCAAAACCCTTTAAAATTTTCTTTGGCAATTTCTTTTGCTCTAGTTTTAATTTCAATTCTATCCATATAATCCTCCTGGTACTATTATATTTTAGAAATTCTTTTTAATCAATATTAGATACACTTTTTAA
This sequence comes from uncultured Muribaculaceae bacterium, assembly GCA_964537805.1. Taxonomy (GTDB): domain Bacteria; phylum Bacillota_I; class Bacilli_A; order RF39; family UBA660; genus MGBC108787. The sequence continues at coordinate 889 of CAZIDI010000010.1, forward strand.
AATATTTTGGTACTTCTCTTCTAAATCCTTTTTTTCTAAAAAGGCACTACTATCTTCTTTGGCTTGTAATAAAATCTTAAAGTCTCGTTTTAAATCAGCTATTTTAAAGACCATATCGCCACTTTGTTTTGTGCCAAATAAATCTCCTTCTCTTCGCATTAAAAAGTCTTGTTCACTAATATAAAAACCATCATTACTCTCTTCTAAAACTTTTAATCTTTCTTTATCATAATCACTAATTAAATAACAAAAAGAGTCTAAATCATTTCTTCCTACTCTTCCACGTAATTGGTGAAGGGTTGCAAGCCCATACATCTCGGCATTAAAAATAACGATGGTTGTTGCATTTTTTACATCTACCCCAACTTCAATTACAGTAGTTGCAATTAAGATTTTTGTTTTTCCTTCTTGAAAACGTTTCATTATTTCTTCTTTTTCTTGGGCTTTTATTTTGCCGTGTAAAACTTCAATAGGGACTTTATTTTGGAAGGCTTTATCAAAACTTTCTTTTAAACTATTGACGTCATGTAAATTTCTTTCTTCACTTTCTTCTATAGAGGGAGCAACAACGTAGACTTGGTGTCCTTTTTTAATTTCTTCTAAAATAGCAAACAAAACATTTTTTAGTTCACTTTCTTTTTTCACAAATGTTTTGATTTCTTTTCGTCCACTAGGTTTGGTTTTAATTAAACTGGTATCCATATCTTGGTAAATTGTTAAAGCATAGGTTCTAGGAATAGGAGTTGCACTCATATAAATAATGTCGGGATTCATTCCTTTGTTTTGCAAGTTTCCTCTTTGGTTTACGCCAAAACGATGTTGTTCATCCGTAATCACAAGGCCTAGATTTTTAAATGTTACATCTTCACTAATCAAAGCATGTGTTCCAATTAAAATATTAATTTCGCCTTTTTTTAGTTTTTCAATCATTTTGTTATGTTCACTTTTTTTCATACTTCCCACTAATAATTCGACTTGCATATTAAAAGGGCTCATTAGTTTTTTTATGGTTTCATAATGCTGCTTGGCTAAGATTTCCGTGGGAGCCATTAAAGCACTTTGATAGCCACTTAAGGCATTGGCATACATCACGATAGTTGCAACAATTGTTTTTCCGCTTCCTACGTCTCCTAGAAGCAAACGATTCATTTTTTTACTGCTTTTTAAATCTTGTAGGCAATCTTCTACCGCCGTTTTTTGGTCGATCGTTAATGCAAAAGGCAATTGCTTGATAAAAGCCTCTATTTTTTCTTCAGAGAAAATCTTTTTCATTCCAAGTTCGTTCTTATTTTTGTTTTTTAAGTAATTAATCTTTAGCATAAATATAAAAAATTCTTCATAAATTAAGCGAACTTTGGATTGTTTTAGAGTATTAATTTCTTTTGGGTTATGAATGATTCTTATTGCTTCTTTTTTTTCTAAAAAATGATATTTATTTTGAAGTGTATCTGGAATATAATCTGGAATACTTGAAGAATTTTCTAACGCGTTTTGAATGTAATTATGAATTTGATTAACCTTAAGTCCTTTGATTGTATGATAAACCGGCTCCAACTTGGTTTCATATAATGGCGTTAATTTTAGTTCACTGGCAATAAAAGAATTTTTTTTCTTATCGTACTTCCCTACTAACATAATTTCTTTTCCAACATCTAAGTTCTTATAAAGAAAAGCACGATTAAAAATGGTCACATTAATCAGTAAGTGATTTGTAAGTGCTTTAAAGGATAAACGATTAAAATTTCTTCTAATATAAGAAAGTCGAGGAGTAGATTCAATCACAGCATTAATCGTAACTGTACTATTTTCTTCATAGTTTTCTAAATTGTTAGGTTTATAAATATTGTAACGATAAGGAAAAAAGGTAAGTAAATCTTCTACGTTATAAATATTTAATTTATTTAAAAGGGTTATCGTCTTTGCACCAATTCCTTTTACATTTTCTAGTTCCATATTTACTCTCCTTGTATATTTTATTATAACGTATTAGCAAACAAATGTATAGTTTTTATGTGGTGAAATTTACAAGATTATATTTTTTTACATTAATTAAGTTTCAAATAATTGTAAATATTACAGTAGAATTTGAACTTATTTTTTGAGAAATTTCTCCCTATTTTTTACTAAATGGAAACGTTTGTAAAAAAACTTGCAAAAAATTTAAAAAAAGTGTTGACAAATTGAACCTTTTCTATTAGGATATAAATCACCAATTCACTTGAGAAGGCGAATTGGTGCTAGTATCACACTAGTCAACCCCTTTTTATTCTTTTAGAAGCTGTCTTCAGGGGGCAGCTTCAAATTGGGAAATTAAAAAGCATTAACAAATTTACTTGTTAGTGCTTTTTTCTTTGTATTCTTGATATCTTTTTATCGCATTTTGTTTATTGATTTCTAAAAGTTCATTGGCTAAGTTTTGGTCTTTAATTTTTAAGGCGTGATACCTTGTCTCGTTATCTAAAAAACTTTCATAAGCATCAAAGTTAGGTTCTTTAGAATCTAAGTATAATTTATCTTCTACTGGGTTATAACGCATCAAAAGTTGGTAACCAACTTCTACGGCTAAAGCTTGTTCTTTATTCGTGCAAGATAGTCCTCCTTTAATTCCATGTTCTACACAAGGAGAATAGGCAATAACAATACTAGGTCCATTATGGGCTTCGGCCTCTTTTAAAGTTTTAATCGTATGTGCAAAGTCTGCTCCTAAACAAATACTTCCTACATAACAATTTGGATAACACATTGCAATTTTGAATAAATCTTTTTTTGCATTCTTTTTCCCAAAGTTTGCAAATTCTGCTACTTGTCCTACTTTCGAAGATTTAGACATTTGCCCTCCCGTATTTGAATAAACTTCTGTATCTAATACAAGAATTTTTACTTTTTCGTTACTTGATAAAACATGGTCGATTCCCCCAAAGCCAATATCATAAGCCCAACCATCTCCACCAATTGACCATACACTTCGAGCCGGAATATAATCAAGTAGTGCTTTTAAATCATTTGGAATTTGTAACTTTTCTAGTTCCTTTTTTAATTTATAGGTTATAGCAAAATCTTCCTTATTTTCTAGCCACATTTCAAACTTTTCTTTTAAAGAGGCATCAACAGCTGGCATTGAGGTTTTCATAATGGTTTCAATTTGTTTACGTTTCTGTTTATAAGACAAAATCATACCAAAGGCAAATTCAGCATTATCTTCAAATAAGGAATTCGCCCAAGGAATTGTATAAGGAGTAGATGGCATACTTCCACCATAAATACTGGAGCAACCAGTAGCATTAGCAATAATTAATTTCTTACCCACAAGTTGCGTAAGAAGGCGAATATAAGAAGTTTCTCCACAACCAGCACAAGCACCTGAAAATTCAAAATAAGGGCGTACAAAACTTAAATCTTTAACAGTATCTGTTTTCTCACTTTCGGGGTTTTCATATTCATTAAAATAATAATTGCTTTCTTGTTGTTTTTCTTCTTCATACTCTCCAAATGTGAGGGCTTTTTCGCCTTTTAGTCCTGGGCAAATATTGATACAAAGTCCGCAACTCGTGCAATCTGCTTCACTAATGCTTACTAAATAGTTATATTTTTCATTACCAAGCATAGGCTTTCCAATCGTTTTATCCTCTGTTTTAAAAGAACGAATGACGCTGTGGGGGCACACAAAACTGCAACGCCCACACTCGATGCAATTCTCAGGGATCCATTTTACTACTTTATCGGCGATTTTTCTTTTTTCTAATTTTGAGGTGCCTCCCATAAATGTACCACTGCAGATACTTTCTAAAGCACTAACAGGAATTTCATAACCTTCTCTTCTATTAATACGTTCAAATAAAGATGTGGGTTCTTCTTTTCCATATCCTTCTTCATCTAAAGTTATTTCTACTACATTTTCCAAAGCACTTTTTATAGCATTCTTGTTGTTTTCAATTACTTCTTCTCCTTTATTTTTGAAGGTTTCTTCTATCGTTTTAGAGACAAGCTCTAAAGAGTTCTCAATTCCAATTAATTTTAAAATGACAACTTCCATAATTTTATTGATTTTACCTTTTATTTTATTTTCTTCTGCTAACTTACTGGCATTAATGGCAAGAACTTTGATATGTTTCCTATTTAAAATTTCTTTATCTTGCTTGCTTATTTTTTTCTTTAATAACTCGTTATTTGTTGTATTGATGAAAAGAATGCCATTTTCTTTTATCGTTTTTATCATCTCAAATTTTTTAAAATATTCATCTTTTGTAACCACTACTAAATCTGGATTTGTAACATAAAATGGTGAATAAAACTCTGTATTCTTTATGCGCAAATTACTAACGGTAACCCCTCCACTTTTTTTCGAGTCATATTCAAAATAGCCATCTCCGTACTTGTCTAATTTCATAAGGGCTAGATTTAAAATGTCTTTACTAGCACTTACCATACCATCGCTTCCAAAACCATAAATTTGTATTTCTTTTGCATCAAGGGAAATGGGATATTCTACTTTTTCTAAACTTAAATTTGTCACATCATCGACAATTCCGATTGTAAAGTTGTTTTTGACTTTCCCTTCAAGCATTTTAAACACGCTATAAATATCACTTGGAGTAGTATTTTTGCTAGAAAGTCCAAATCTACCACCAACAATGGTAATACCCTCCTCTTTTAAAGCCGCGGTAACATCTAAGTAAAGGGGTTCTCCAATACTTCCTGCTTCTTTAATTCTATCTAAAACAGCAATTCTTTTCACTGTTTTTGGTAATACTTGTTTTAAATATTCTGTACTAAAAGGGCGATACAAATGGACTTCTATAACGCCAATATTGGCCCCTTTTTTATTTTCTTTTTCGACCACTAACTTGATAGTATCGACAACACTTCCCATTGCCACAATCACATTTTCGGCATTTTCACTACCATAATAATTAAAGGGTTTTATATGGGTATGACAAATTTGATTTACACGCTCCATATATTGATTTACAATATTTGGTATAGCATTATAATACTGGTTTCTTGCTTCTACTGTTTGAAAATAAATATCTTCATTAAAGGCTAGCCCTTTTTCAATGTTGTGATCGACATTTAGCATTTTCTTTTTGTATTCGTTTATTTTTTCATAAGGAATAAGTTTTAAAAATTCTGTATCCTCTATTTCTTCTACAGAGTGTAATTCATGACTAGTACGAAAGCCATCAAAAAAGTGAAGAAAAGGAAGGCTTCCCTCTATACTAGAAAGATGAGCGACTGCGGCATTTGCACGTACATCTTCTATATTGGTAGAGGCTAGCATGCAAAAACCAGTCCCTCTTGTAGCATAAATATCGCTATGATCTCCAAAAATGGATAAAGCATGGGTAGCAACAGTTCTACTTGCAACGTGAATGACTCCTGGTAGCATTTCTCCAGCCATTTTATACATATTGGGAATCATTAATAAAAGTCCTTGGCTTGCAGTAAAGGTCGTTGCTAAAGAGCCTGTAATTAATGCACCGTGCATTGCTCCGGCGGCTCCGGCTTCACTTTGCATTTCTATTAATTCTACTTTCGTATTGTAAAGATTTCTTTTTTCGGTATGATTTAAAGAATCGATATTGGAGGCCATAGGGCTTGAGGGAGTAATCGGATAAATTGCTGCTACTTCACTAAAAAGGTAGGCAATATTGGAACACATCTTATTGGCGTCCATCACTTTTTTCATAAAATACACTTCCTTTATTTTTATTTATTATAACACGATTTATCTTAATATTTTAAAATATAAATTGATTTAATTGAGGTTATACGTAATATTTTTTTAATTCTATTTAAAATAATAATATGTTAAATAAAAGTCTATTTATGTAAACTTTAGTAAAGAATAGTTGTATACTTGTTTCTTTTTCCTTTATAATAAAAATAGGTACAATAAGGAGGAAAAATATGGATTTAAAAGATATGTTAGAGCAAAAGTTACAAAATCTAACTAGCGATTTTCTTGAGTTTCAAAAAGACTTACAAGCATGCTTTGATAATTTAATAAATGTAACAAATGATACAGAAAGCCAAGAAATTCTTCATTTTTTAGTAAATATACAATTTAAAATGGCAGAATTAAGTCAGAAAATTAATACAGTGGAAAAGCAACTTGAATTAGTAGTGGCAGCAGAAGAAAGAAGCTTTAATGAGAATCGTAATATGGAATATTCTCCAAAAGATGCACAATTGTTGCAAGAGGCTTTTGAAACTAGAATTAATAAAAACTCTGATAACTTTTTAGACGAGCCAATGAAAAGATAAGTAGATAAAACATCGAATAAACGATGTTTTTTTATTTTACATTGGGTTCACGTGAATCACTGTCAAATAAATTTTTTTACTTTTTTCTATTGCATCTTCTAGTCTACAAAAAGATAAGCAGCATTAGAAGTTATCATCACTTGCCGTACTCTTATTTTGTGAATTGAATTTTCTACAACTTGATGCATTATGCTTTTTAGAGAATATCCTAACAGTTAAACAAAATATGTTGAATTTTAAAATTTTAGTTAAAAAAATTGAAGAGTTTATTTCTTCCATTTTTTATTTTTTATCTTTTTTGTTTTCTTCTGATTTTATAATGATTTCGTCTTTTTCAACTTCTTTATTTTTATTTTCGTCGATACCTAATTTGTCGCTAATTTTTTTCTTTGCTTTACGAAAATAAATTCCTACAACTGCACCGATAGCGATTACTATACCTGCTACTGCTTGAATGGCATAAGTCATTACAGATGGGTCAATATAAGCTTGTACATTCAAACTAAACAAAAATGCAAAACCAACTCCAAAAAAGCATATAGAAATAACAGTTCCAATTTTCTTTTTCATTCTACTTTCCCTTCCTTTCTCTAATTTTATTTTGAATCGTTTCAATAATATAATCTGCACCAATTTTAGCACTATTCTCTAAATTATAAACACTATCTTTTTTTAACTTCGTAATTTGTGTTTGATATTTTTTATACCCAGTTAATATTTCTTCTATTATAGTATTTAAAAGTTTGATTTCATTTAATGGGACTACTTTTCCCATTTTTTCACGCGCCCATATATTAAATGGCTCTACCTCTATTTTTTTATATTCAGGATTCATTATTTTCATAGGGGTATCTATAAATATAACTGGTTTATTTGTAGTAAATGCATATTCAAATGCAATTCCTGACCAATCACTAATCATAATATCTGCATTAAAAACACTATCATTGGTAGAAAAATCAGTTTCAATTTTAATGTTTTTATTATGACTATATTTTTCTTTCATTTGTTCAAATTTTTCTTTTTTCATTCTTACTTCTTGTGGATGAGGTCTTACAATCACTTGGTAATCTCTTCCTTTTAAGACTTCTAGAATGTCTTCTAAACATAAATCAATAATATTCTCTTTTTGCCAAGAAGGAGCAATTAAAATTGTTTTTACTTTATTCTCTTTTTTTATTTTTTGATAATTCTTTAGCATATCATCTAAAAGGGAATACCCCCATTTTATAATTTTTCTATTTTGTAGTTGATAATATTCATTCGTTTTCAATGCTTCATCATATTGATAAGGCCCTGTTGTATACACTGTATCGTAAGCATTCATAGATTTTGTACGCATAGTCATATTTAAACTATCCATAGCATGTGGAATATAAATATATTCTATATCTTTTCTTAAATAACTACGCTTTATGTGATAAGTTTCCAAATCTGGCATTGTCATAACAACTACATCAGCATCCATTTTCATCATCAAAGTAATTAGACGTTTATCATCAATAAAATAAGCTTTTATTTGGGGATTTTCTTTTTCAAGTTCAAATATATTATCATTATAATCACTTGTAATGTAATGAATTGTAATATTCGTATTTTCAAGTAAGTATTCTATAATTCCTTTATAATATTTATAAAAGCCATTGCTTTCTGAATAAAAGACTAAATGTTTATTTATAATCTTAAAAAACTTTTTATAGTCTTCTTTTGCTTTCTTTCGTTGTATAGGAGTCAATTTACTTTTTTTCTTTATACTATTTAATTCTTTAAATTCTTGATTTGTTTTTTCTAGTTCTTCATAATTCACGTATTTTTTAGGGTTTATAAAAATATTTAATATCCATTGTTGAAGAATGGCAAATAAATTACTTGCAATCCAATACAGCGCTACTCCTGCAGCTACAAATGCCCCCAAATACAAGGATAAGCCAACAGATAATAACAACATTCCATATTTATTCCAGTTGGATTGCTCGGCTTGTAAGACATTAATTTTGTTTTGGGCAATACATAACAGCAAGGCACTTAATCCAGCTAAAATCGGTACCCAAATAGAAAGCCCAAGTTCTACTGTTGCAACCCAACTTAAATCAAATCCTAAGAATGTTAAATTTAAATCTTGAATCTGTTCTATAATGATTTCACTATTTTCTATTTTTTGATATTCTTCCCAATTCTTATTTTGTTTCATATTTTTAACTACTTCTAGTTCTAAGGAAGAAGATTCAGCGTCTAAATGTTCTTTTTCTACCACAATATCTACCATTTTATTTGTGACATCTTCATTTGTTTTTATAATATAACTTAAAGGATGATTAATTACTTCTACCAGTCCTAGTAAAATCACAATTTGTACTATTAAAGGAATTAAGGAAGCAAAAGCATTGTACTTTTCTCTTTTAAATAATTTGGATTGTTCATCTGCGATTTTATCATTATCTCCAAAATAATTAATTTTAATTCTATTTATCTCTGGTTGCATTTTAACCATTTTGATTGAATTTTTTTGCACCCAAATCGAGATAGGGAGCAATACAATTTTACTAATCAAAGTAAAAAGTATAATGGCTAGGCCATAATTATGAAAAAGTCGATAACACCACTCCATAATGTTTCCTAAAATACTTACAAAAAACATTTTTTCACTTCCTATCTATCATATACATTTCCAGTTTTATTATATTTTTCTACCTCAGTAGCACTCCCTTTGGTTTCATATTCTACCATATGGTTTTCTACTGAATACTCATACCATATCATTTCCCTAGTTCTATTTTTGTCTATATTTTGAAATAACTCTGTACTTTTTTTATCCTTTAATAATTCCTCATAAGCAGTTGGCAAATCAAAATAAGAAATAGGAATTTTTGATTCTAGCATTTCATGCTTTTCATTAATCCCTTTAATTAATAGGATAGGATTAAAGCGATATTGAATGCTTCTATATTGTTCATCAAAGCCATGATCGGCCATAAGAATAATAACCGAATTATCATAAGTACCATTCTTTTTTAGTCTTTCTAAATAAGAATTCATTAATTTTATAGTTGCTTCCACTTTTTCTCCATAAGTTCCATTTTCAATTTTATTTAAATTTCGATCAAAATTGTAAGGCACATGTGCTCCTTCTGTATGAATAAATTGAAATTGTTTACTGCTTTCTTTTTTTAAATTTTGATTTTCAATTATTGTTTGATACACTACATCATCATTCCATTTGAATTTTTCAATTGTTGTTTTAAAATCCATATGTTCTATTCTAGAATATTTTTTTAAATTGTATGGCAAATATTTAAATAAAACGTATTTTAGTTCTTGTTTAAAAAACTTTTCTAAATTAACGTTCGAATCTTTCGTAGAAACAATATTTTTAATTTCAAAATTACGATTTCCATTCCATATTAATTCATCATCATATAAATTAATTTTATAGTCTTTTTCATCTAATTTTCTAAAAAGAAGTGAATTATTTAATGCATTACTGGAATACTCTCCAAAACTGGTTTCATTTTTATTTATTTGTCCAGATAAAATATAAGGTATAGAATCCCTTGTATAAGGATAAGCCGAAAGAGTATCTGGATAATAAGTAAAGTCGTTAAACATATTTTTATAGTCTTGGTTACTCTCTATAATTGTTTTAAATTTCATAGAATCAACTGCGTCCACAAGAAATATTAAAAAGTTTTTATCTTTTGAAATAGTATTTATATTTTCTTCTGTAATATTGATTCCATCTTTTGCTAAAAAAGCATCTGTTGTTACTAATGTTGAAGTTAAAGATACAAGTAACATTATAAATACCGCAACTGATATATAGGTTGCATATTTTATGGTTTTATCTAATTTTAACTTTACTAAAGAAATAATCAGTATAGCGGCTAATACAAGCCACATTATAAAGGTTATGATGTTATCTTTTGTAAATAAAGTCCAATCTATTGTTCTACCATCTAAACTTGGAAGATGGGTAACTAAGTAGTTTCCTTGAATATAAGTTGCGAAAAAAGCAAGGAAAGTAAAAAGTAAAACAATTTTATATCCTTTTACATCTTTTGAAAAAAATTTATTTATCAAGTACAAAACAGAAAATAGAAGGCACCCTAAACATAAAAGAATAATAAATATAATAAGTACTGGTTTTATCATAATCTCTAAGTCAAACCAAAAATCATCTATATTGGTTGCATACATAAGGATTGGCTCATAAAGAAATACCATAAAGCAAAAGAAAAAAGTAACCAAAAAGGCAGGGATTAATTTTTTCATATCATTCCATCTCCAATTTATTTCAAAATTTTCTTTAAAGAGCGGATTAATTCCTCATTTTCTACTTGTGTGCGAATTGCTAAGCGAACATAATCCATATCTTTAAAGGAATCTTTTGTTTTCAAATCTTTAATAAATATATTATCTTCTAATAGTTTTACAGCAAGAGTAGTAGAATCGTAATTTTCTAAGGAACATAAAAGAAAATTAGCTTGAGATGGATAAACGTGAATCCCCTCTATACTCTCTAAATCTTTAGAAAAACGTTCTCTTTCTTCTGCTAGTTTTTTGCAAGCATTTCCATATTCTTTTTTATAAAGATTTGCAATTTGCAAAAAATATTCTCCATAAGAATTAACATTCCATATAGAAATATATTTCTTAATTTGAGCCATTAAAGAAAGATTGCTAGTTGCTAATACTCCCAAACGAAGTCCAGGAATACCATAAGACTTACTAATGCTTTTAATTACAATTAAATTTTCATATTTACTTACTATTTCATTTTTTAATAAAGTATAGCGAACACTTTCGTCAGCAAAATCGATGAAAGATTCATCAAAAATAACGATTTTATTTTTTTCTTTGCATTTATCCAATATAGAAATTATATCTTCTTTTTTTAGAAAGGAACCCGTTGGATTATCAGGATTAACTAAACAAATAATATCATTTTTCTCTATCTGATCAAAAATATCTTTTAAATCATATTGAAAATCATGATTTTGCATATCAAAAAGGGTAAATTCACAATCATTAAAGCAGCGGATATACTCATAAAAAGCTGTTTTAGGAACATAAATTTTTCCTTTTAGAACCCTACCTAAAGCATTAATTAATTCTGCTGCTCCATTTCCAACACACAAATAATCTTCATCCATATCATTAAATAAACGGCTTGCATTAATTCCTTCTATTTTTTGCCCAGAAGGGTATTGAGTAATCAATTGCGTGGAAAAGTAATTCATTTTTTCTATCATTTGCTTAGGTGGATAATAAGGATTTACTAAATAGCAATAATCTTTGATATTAGCAAAGCGCCAGTATCCTCCGTATCTTTTTTGGAAATTTTCTAATTTTTCTTTTCCAGTTGCAAAAATACATTTTGCTATATCTAAGTCTTGAGCATCATCAATTTCATACCATGGGATATCGGAAACATCTAAAGCTTTTAATTCACTTCTAGATAAGTGTGCTATAATTTTAAGAACCAATTCATAATATTCATTTTCTCCATAGGCCTTAATATAGCTGTCTAAAAAAGGGATAAATACCTTATTTAAAAATTGTTTTCCAAATTTATAGACATTTACAGTTTTATAATATTTTTCAATTTCAGCATAAGTAAAATTTTTCTTTTCAATAAATTCAGTTACGTTTTTGTCTTCATCTATTTTAATAACCGTTCCATCCATCCATTGCTCATATTTTGCAACAGATACCAAATTTTCCTCAGGGGATTTTACTAATCTTTTTATTAAACTATAATCATAAATCAAATCCGATTCAAGTAGAATAGTATCCTCTTCTTTTAGTTTGTCTTTCGCCAAATAAAGAGAATAAATATTATTTGTTTTATCATAAATTGGATTTTCAATAAATTCAATTTCTATGTCTTTTACTTTTGGGTTGGTACACTCCTCTGTTAAAAACTTTTTTAAATTTTCTCCTTGATACCCTGTCACGATGATTAATTTAGTAACCCCCCCCCCAGAGGCTAAAAGGGCTTCTATGGCTCTTTCAATTAATGTTTTTCCATAAATATTTAACATACATTTTGTATTTCCCTTAGTATATTTTCCTAATCTTTTCCCCATTCCTGCTGCTAACATTAATGCTTGCATTTTTTAACTACTTCCTTCCCTACCATATCATTTTTCCAATAATATCCTTTTTATTTATTACCCCTATCTCTTCAAAACGACTATCAATACTTTCATTCCGATTATCTCCCAAAACAAAATATTCATTATCATTTAAGGTAACATGAAAAAGGTTTCCTTTGTCTTTGATATAACCATCATCAAACTTTTCGCCGTTTACATAAGGGTAATTTGTTATTTCTATAGTATCATTAGGCATTCCTATTATTCTTTTAATCACTATTTTTTTATTTTTTTTAATTACAACGATATCATTGTACTTTAAATTTAAATTGTATTTTTTGATTACAATAAGTTCTTTATTATATAAAGTTGGGTTCATAGAATTTCCCACTACAAAACAAATTTGATAAAAAAAACAATTTACTAAAAAAATAATTAACCCTATACTGAAGATTTTTAACATTAATTTTAAATAACTCATATAGCATCTATAAACATTTTAGCACCATTTAAGATAACATTCAATTTTATTTTAGAGTGTGTTCTATTCGTTCTCATATACTTCATAGCATTTTACATAAAACTTCATAATCATTTTTACTAAAAAATTGGGCCAAAACTTACGAAACATCATTGTATCTTCAATTTGTCTTGTACTATTTTTAATCCATGAGGCAGTTGTTGCACCATCATGAATACGAAAAGAAATTAATTTGATTGGAATATATTTTATTTTCCCCTTCATAGAATATATTTTATAAAAAGTATCCCAATCTAAAGCAAATTTCAAATCACTTGTAAAAATAGGTTCACCAAGTAACCATTTATTATACGTAACTGATGGGCAATTAATTGTATTCCCAAAAGCAAGAGTTAATTTTCGAATCCAGCGGATATTAGCAAAACCAGGTATTCGTAAGGGAGTTTTTATCATTTTTTTAATAATTAAGTTTTTATCTGCAATGCTTTTGCCATCTTTTAAAAAGAAGTTTTCTGCAGAAATCATTAATTCTTTCCCAGTGTAATTATTTAAAATATTTTCTAAATAAAATTCATCGTATACATCATCTTGATGAGCAACCGTTACGAGTTCCGTAGTAGCCATTTCTACGCCATAATTCCAATCATCTTGAATATCACTTTTGCCCTCTCGATAATATATGTCTAGCTTATATTTTTTGGCTAAAGAATCAATATGTTTGTTCTTAGTAGAAGAAACTAGAATCACATTGGATTTTACACTTTGATTTAGTAAAGACTGAATGCATTCTTCTAAATAAGGAGATTCTTTGTAAGCGCAAATCGCAAATGTATGGTATTTTTTAGGATTTTTTAGGTATTTATTTTCTTTTTCTGCAAATACCCAAAGCCTACTAAATAAGAAATTGTAAGGTACAGTAATAAAAAGAGTAAGAATTGGAGCAATCATTTTTGAAATCCCCAAAATATCTACAAATACATACATACTGCCTACATTTAATAAATAAGAACTTCCATAGACAATATAGTATTTAATAATACTTCGATAATCATATATTTTTTTCTTAAATACCCAACCTTTATTTAATAGAAATCCAATAATAGAACTTAGTATATAAGCAATAGTGGTGGCAATTAAATAATTTACATTTAAAAATACTAAACTATAGTAAAATACCCAAGAACTGCAAGTGTTAATCACCCCTACAATTCCAAATTTAAAAAATTGTTTGATTAATAAAACGAGTTTATTCTTCATCTTTTCTTACATCTCCATATATATCTACCCATTTAAACTCTACATTTTGAGGAATATTAAAATATTCCTTAATCCAATAATCCATAGAAGTAGTCTTAGCAAGCTCTTCATAAGGCATTAAAGCTCCGAATGTATCGTCTTTACTTTTATAAAGGGTAATATTGTTTTTATCTGTACCATTATGTTTTTCTAATATGTCATAATTTAATCTTCCAATATCATAATTCAATAAATAACCATTATAGATAATACCAAAATTATATGCACTTTTTAAAGCAAATGGAATCATTGCAATTATAAAGAATAAAATGACATACAATTTGCTATCGGTTAAAAATTCGTTAGTAAATATTACAATCAGTAAAAAGGAAAAGAAGAGAAATGGTATAACCGTTCTTCCTCCAATAGAGGGAGAAATGAGTAAACAAAAGAACGAGCCACATCCACTAATGGCAATTGGCAAAATACTCATCTTCTTTTTCTGATAGCAATAAATAACCATCCAGATTCCTATATAAAGAATCCATGCCATTCCATATAAAACTCCAATGATTAAAAACTTGGTTTGTAATTTTAAACAAAGAATACTAAAAAGTACAAAGAAAATGTTTGTTAAGATAATGGTTTTGTTTTTTATTTTGAATTCATTTCGATATTTTATTAAACAAGCTAGAAAAACAATTGTTAGAATTATTATAAAAATCGTCATCTCAGATTGAAACATAATCAAAAGTAAAGAAGGAAGATTTTTCCATACTTTACCTATTAAAGTTAAGCTAGCAAATTCGGCTTCTAATGTATCTAATCTTGCATAGTTTCCTGGAGCAAGCATTAATAAAGCAAAACTAATAAAACAAACAAGAATATTGGGAATATTAAGTAAGTTATATTGTTTCCATTTCTTCCCATGTTTTAAAATCATAAATAAAATCAAAAAAACAACCATTGCAACGCCAATTTGTTCTTGGGAAAATGTTGCAAAAAAATTTAAGATTAGAAGTATAGGCAAGTAAATCCAATAATTTACTTTTTCTTTATTTTCTATTTTCTCTGAAAGTTTTAAATAAAGATAAATAAAGGCAAATAAAGGCAGTAATGGCCATACATAAAGAATCGAAGCAGAGGCCCAATAGATTCCCTCTTTTAAATAGGGCATTTTTATTAAACCATATAATATTAGTAAAATAACGGGAATCAAAATATGTTTCTTTTTTGTAATTTGTTCGGCGATTTTATATATAAAATAAAAAATGAGAGTAATCACAAGACTTTGAATTGCAAAATAAATACCTGCTCCAAATTTAAGGAGTGGAATTAAGATAACAGAAGCCCAAAGGATTCTACCTCCCCAGGTCATATAAATCATTTTGCACCAATCCCAAAGTTGGCTCAAGGAATAGTTGGTACCAATAATTTCTTCGGATGTTTGATTATAACTTAAAGAGGCATTTCCAAAATCATCAAAGTACATAGTAAGCAAATGATGCATTGCAAATAAGATTATAAAAATACCTAAAAAGCACAAAAGATAAGGCAAATTCCCTTTAAATTTTTGTTTTTTACTTTGTAAAAATTTTTCTAACGTTTCTAGATTATTCTTCATTTCGAACTTCCTCATAAATATCTATCCATTTCAATTGCGTTTCTTGGGAAATATTAAAATACTCTTTTACCCAATATTCTACAGAGGGCTCTTCATAAGGACGAGCTACACCAAATGAGGTGTCTTTACTTTTGTAAAGTGTAATTTCTTTAGCCGTTGTTCCCTCATATTTTTCTAAAATGGCATAATTTAATTTTTCAATGTCATAGTTTAATAAATAGCCATTATAAACAATCCCAAAATTATAAGCTCCTTTTAAAGCAAAAGGTAGCATACAAATCATCACTAATAAAGTGACATAGGCTTTACTATCTTTTAATAATTCATTTATAAAGATAACAATTAGAGCAATCATAAAAAAGATAAAAGGTAAAGCCGTTCTTCCCCCAATCACGGGAGAAACCACTAAGCAAAACATAGAAGCACAGCCACTAATGGCAATAGGAATTATGCCTAGTTTTTTCTTTTGAAAACTATAAATCAACATCCAAATTCCTATATATAGAATCCAAAAGATTCCATAGAAAACACCTATAACTTTAAATTGTTTTTGTAATAGTACACAAAGTACACTAAAAATAATAAATAAAATATTGGCTAAAAGAATGGTTTTATTTTTTATTTTTAGCTCATTTCGGTATTTAAATAAACACGATAGAAAAACAATGGTTAAAATCACCATAAAAATTGTCATTTCCGAACGGAATATTACTAAAAGTAAAGAAGGAAGATTTTTCCATACTTTTCCAAAAAGACTTAAACTAGCAAATTCAATATTAGTATCTAATCTTGCGAAATTTCCTGGAGCAAGAATTAATAGAGCAAAGCTAATGAAACATACAATCAAATTTGGAATATTGAGTAAGTTGTATTGTTTCCATTTCTTTCCATGTTTTAAAATAATGAATAAAACTAAAAATGCAACCATTGCAACGCCAATTTGCTCTTGAGAAAAAGTAGCAAAGAAATTCAAAATTAGAAGTATAGGCAAGTAAATCCAATAGTTTACTTTTTCTTTATTTTCTATTTTCTCTGTTAGTTTTAAGTAAAGATAAATAAAAGCAAATAATGGCAGTAATGGCCATACATAAAGAATGGAAGCAGAAGCCCAATAAATTCCGTGTCTTAAAAAGGTCATATGGATTAAACAGTATAATATAAAAAGTACAATTGGAATCAAAATATGTTTACTCTTTGTAATTTGTTCCGCAATTTTGAATATAAAATATAAAATGAAAGTAATAACTACGCTTTGTATGGCAAAATAAATACCTGCTCCAAATTTAAGAAGTGGGATTAAAAATACAGAGGCCCAAAGAATTCTACCTCCCCAGGTCATATAAATCATTTTACACCAGTCCCAAAGTTGGCTTAAAGTATAATTTGTGCCGATAATATCATCTGATGTTTGTCCATAACTTAAGGAAGCATTCCCAAAATCATCAAAGTACATAGCAAGCAAATGATGCATGGCAAATAACATAACAAAAATTCCTAAAAAAGCCAAAAAATAAGGAAGGTCTTCTTGCCATTTTGGTTTTCTATTTTGTAAAAAGTTTTCTAACTTTTCTAAATTATTTTTTATCATTTGTTAAAATCTCCTCTATCGTATATCTTGGCCTTTGTTTTGTTTCACTATATATTTTTCCAATGTATTCGCCAATAATGCCAATGCAAAATATTTGGAATCCTCCAAAGAAACATACTAAGGAAACAATCGTGGTCCAACCTTGTACATTTCCAGTTATAAAGTGACCAATCACTACATATAGTAAAAATACAAAACTAATGAAGGATATAACAAACCCAAACATCGTTATAATACGCAAAGGTTTTACACTAAAAGATAAAATCCCTTCTATCGCAAAATTTACCATTTTCTTTAACGGATATTTACTGGTTCCTGCAAAACGTTCTTGTCTTTCATAAAAAACCGTGGAGGTATTAAATCCGATTAAAGGAATAATCCCTCTTAAAAATAAATTCACTTCTTTATAGTTTGCTAATTCTTCTAATGCCCTTTTGCTCATTAAACGATAGTCAGCATGGTTATATACTACTTCTACTCCTAACACTTTCATAAATTTATAAAATCCTTGAGCAGTGGTTTTCTTAAACCAACTATCTTTATCACGATTATTTCTTACACCATAAACGATATCAGAACCTTCCAAATACTTTTCTATCATTTGGTCCATTACTTCAATATCGTCTTGTAAATCCGCATCCATGCTGATTACAATATCCGCATATTCTTTCGCCGTCATAAGTCCCGCTAAAAGGGCATTTTGGTGTCCTCTGTTTCTTGACAAATTAATACCTGTTACAAACTTATTTTCATCATTAAATTTTGCAATTAACTCCCAAGTTTTATCTTTAGAGCCATCATTTACAAACATTATTTTACTTTTTTTATCTATTTGTTTATCACGAATCATTTGTGATAATTTTTCTGTTAATCGTTTTGTCGTTTCTCCTAGTACTTCTTCTTCGTTATAGCAAGGAATCACAACATATAAAATATTTCTCTTATTTACTGTCA
>CAZIDI010000011.1:0-17537 GCA_964537805.1 uncultured Muribaculaceae bacterium
AAACCTCTCACTTGAGTAGAAAGAGAGGTGCAGTCGAGACTTGTCTACTCGACAACAATATGGATTTAAATTTTGATTTAAGAAGTATTAAAGAAGTCGTAACTAAAAAAAATTTTTATATTAGAAGTTTTGTACTTATTTTTAGTATTGCTTTACTTGCCTTAAACTACAATTTATTTTTAGCCCCTAATCATTTTGTTATAGGGGGTACAAGTGGACTTGCCATTATTATTAAAGAAATATGTGGTTTAAATCCTGCCATTTTTATTAGCATTTCTAGTATTATTTTAATTGTTTTGGCAATTACTTTTTTAGGTTGGAAAGAAGCAAAGCGTTGTATACTTGGTTCTATTTTATATCCACTTTTTGTTTCCATAACAGAGCCTTTAGCGGATATTTTACTTCCTCACTTGGTATTTGATTCTACAATTATTATTGTTTTAATTGGTGGAATACTAAGCGGAGTTGCGAATGGTTTAATTTATAAAACAGGATTTAATACTGGAGGCAGCGATGTTTTAATGAAGATTATCAATAAGTATGCAAAAATTTCTGAAGGAAAAGCCGTATTTTCAATAAATATTGTGATTATGTTATTTGCTCTTATTATTTTCGGTGCGAATAAATTTATCTATTCCCTTATTATTTTATACTTAAATACAATGTTAATTGATAGAATTATCACAGGAGTCTCGAATAGTAAACTTTTCTTTATTTATACAAAAGAAGAAGAAAAAGTAAAAAACTTTATTATGGAAGAATTAAAAACAGGTGTTACCATCTTTAATGCAAAAGGTGGTTTTAGTGGAGAAGAAAATCATGTTTTAATGTGTGTCGTTCCAAACCGAGACTATTACTTATTTAAAGAAACGGTTTTAGAGATAGATACAAATGCCTTTTTTGTTATTAATGATTGCTATGAAGTAACCGGCGGAGTAAGAAAGATACGAAAATTAATGGAAAGTATAAAGGATTGAATGTGTTAAACGGAGAAATTTACCTTTTATTAAATAGAAAAATAATGATATAATTACTTATAATATGAGGTGGAAACGTAGTGAATTTAATTGAAGTAAAAAATTGCTATAAAGTATATAACAATGGGGTTACCGCAATTGCTGATTTAAATTTGTCTATAGACAAAGGAGAATTTGTTTTTGTAATCGGAGCCAGTGGTAGTGGGAAATCTACCCTAATTAAAATGTTATATCGTGAAGAAAAACCAACAAACGGTAAAGTATTTGTTGGGGGTATTAACGTAGCAAAATTAAGAAATAGCAAAGTATTTAAACTAAGAAGGAAACTAGGAATTGTGTTTCAAGACTTTAAGTTACTTCCTAAACTAACGGTTTATGAAAATGTTGCTTTTGCTTTAGAAGCGATTGGAATGCACAACAAAGATATTCGTCCTAAAGTCATTAAGGCTTTAGAAAATGTGGGATTAAAAGACAAAATGCGTAGTTTTCCTAACCAACTTTCTGGTGGAGAACAACAAAGAGTATGTATTGCCAGAGCCATTGTAAATGAACCAAAACTTCTAATTTGTGATGAACCAACCGGAAACTTAGACCCTGATATTTCAAGAGAAATTGTAGGCATATTAGATAAAATCAACAAAGATTTAGGAACGACTATCATAATGGCCACTCACGATCGTGATATAGTAAATAAAATGAAAAAAAGAGTTTTATTACTTGAAAATGGTGTTTTAGCTAGTGATAACAAGAAAGGAAGTTATGTAGTGCATGAAAGCAATTAGAATATTTACCCGTGGCATTCGTGATTCCTTAAAAAGCGTTATTCGTAACTTTAGCTTATCTACTGCTGCCATTACTTGTAGTAGTATTACCCTTATTTTAGTAGCAGTTGCGATGATTATTTCTTATAACGTAAAAAATATTACCAGCGATTTAGAAAAAGAATTAACGATTGTTGTCTATATAAAAGAAACGGGAACTGAAGAAAACATAAACGAATTAAAATCAAATTTAGATACGATGGAAAATGTAGCAAGTTATAAGTACAAAAGTAAAGATGAATGGAAACTCGAAATGAAAACATATTCCGAAACTTTTAACACGGCTTTAGACTATCTTGATACGAATCCCTTATTAAATTCCTTTACGGTAACCGTAAAAGATGTAAATCATTTAAAAGATACAACAGAAGAAATAAAAAAATACGATTACGTAGAAAGTGCTGATTATGGAGAAGGAATGGCAGAAAATTTAGTAAAAGCATTTGATGTAATTGAAAAAGTAACGATTGTGATCGTTCTTGCTCTTGTTTTAGTAACCGCTTTCTTAATTGGAAATACTATTAAATTAACCATATTTTCAAGAAAAAATGAAATTGAGATTATGCGTTTAGTTGGAGCAAGTAATATTTCCATACGTTTACCATTCCTTTTTGAAGGATTCTTTCTAGGAATTTTAGGAAGTATTATTCCAATATTAGTAACTATTTATGGCTATGTACTTCTTTATGATCATTTTAACGGTTATTTATTTACCCAAATTATTCGTTTAGCAGAACCATTTAATTTCATATTATATGTATCAGGACTTTTACTCATTATTGGTGCTATTATCGGTATGCTTGGAAGTTATCGTGCAGTAAGGAAGTATTTGAAAATATGATAAAGAAGATGATCAAAAGACTTTTTAGTGTAATAATGATGATTGCTGTATTATTTGTTTACACTGTAAGTCCAATTCCTGTTAATGCTGAGATAAAAGATCCACAAACGATTGGAGATTTACAAAAAAACTTAGCAGAATTAAAAAAACAAAAAGCAGATAATGATAAAAAGCAACAAAGCGCTAAAGATGAAATTCAAAATAAGAAAAATGCTATTACCCAAGCCGAAGCCGATATTACCCAAGCCGAGGCCGATATAGAAGAAGCCGAAGAGAAAATTACCAAATCCAACGAAAAAATTGAGGGTTTAAAAGAACAAACGGAACAAATTTTAAAAGTTTTACAACAATTGCAAAATCAAAATGTTTATTTAAAATACCTATCTGATTCTTCTTCCATTACAGAACTTGTAATGCGTATTGCTGCAGTGGAACAAATTACCGATTCCAACCAAAAAAATCTAGATAGTTTACAAGCCTTAATTAAACAAAATGAACAATTAAAAATTGATTTAGCCCAAAAACAAAAAGATTTAGAAAAGAAAATTGTAGATTATCAGCAAAAAATAGAAAGCTTATATGGTGACTTGGAATCATACGATAAATTTGAGTTAGATATTGATACTAAAATAAAACTAGCCGAAGCAAATTTAAAGGATTTAGAAGAAAAATGTACGAAAAAATATGGAAAAGTAGTAGCAAGTGCGAAAATAGATGAATTTTTAGCATACAATGCTGGTTGGTTAAAACCTTTAAATAAAGGAACAGTCACTAGCCCTGAAGGATATCGAACGCACCCTGTAACAGGAGTAAAATATAGTTTTCATAGTGGAATTGATATAGGAAAAAATGCCGAAGGAACTCCAGTCTATGCTGCTGCTGCAGGAACGGTATCGGGAATCGTAAACCGTTATAGTTGTGGTGGAAATATGGTTTATATTACTGTAAATGTTGGTGGGGTAAAATATACAACCTATTATTATCATTTACTTAAAATTAATGTAAAAGTTGGGCAAACTGTAACCCAAAGTACTATTATTGGAACTGTAGGAGGTGGCTCTACAGCCAAGAAAAATGGCGGTTATGATAGTTGCACAACGGGAGCTCACTTACATTTTGGAGTTGCAAAAGGTTACTATTCTGGAGGTATTCCAACCTCTAAAGTAATAGTTCCTCCAGGATTTAAAAATGCCAAGGGATATAGTTGGAGCAATCGATCTGCATACTATGGTTAAAAATAAAAAAGTTCAATTTCTAAAATTGGGCTTTTTTGATTCCATAATAATTATATAGAAAGTACATTATCTTCAATTCTATTTCTTTTCTAACAAAAAAATTGTTATAATGGTAAAAAGTGAGAGGTGATGAAATTTGACATTTTCAACCCGTTTAAAAGAGGAAATTACGGAATATGATAGTAATGCTATAGAAAAAAGAGCCGAGTTATCTGCCATATTACGATATGATGCAAAACTAGAAAAAGACAAAATTATGATTACAAGTGAAAATGCTAAAATCGCTCGTCGAATTTACACTTATTTAAAAGAAGTATTTAATATTAATATAAAAATTATTGTTCGTAATCAAAAAAGATTTCGTATTAAACAAATCTATATTTTAGAAATAAAAGAAAAAGTAAACTATATATTAGAATCCTTATATATTTATGAAAATGGCAAAAAAATAAAAGCCAATGAAAATTACTTTGAAGCTTTTGAAGAAAAAGTAGCCTATCTAAAGGGGACATTTTTAACGACTGGTTCTATCAATGATCCAAGTACCAGTGGATACCATCTAGAGTTTGTTTTCTTAACTAAAACCGATGCCGATTTTATAAAAAGTATACTAAAAAGTTTTAAGATGGAAGCCAAAGTCTTAAAAAGAGGCAATCGATATATGACCTATATAAAAAGTGCTGAAGTCATAAGTGATATTATCAAAATGTTTCAAGCCGTCAATTCTTTATTTTATTTTGAAGACATTCGTATTTATAGGGACCACAAAAATATGGTAAATCGTCTTAACAATTGTGAAATAGCCAACCAAGAAAAAACAACCCAAACGGGAATGAAACAAATGGAAAGTATAGAATTTATAAAAGAACACGATTTAATGGATTTATTAGATGAACATACACAAATTGTTTTAGAATATCGTTATAAATACCCAGAATCTTCTTATCAAGAACTCGCCGAAATTATTTCTTTAGAAACAGATTATAAGATTGGAAAATCGGGAATTAATCACCATTTTATTAAAATGAAAAAATTAGTCGAACAATATAAAAAATAATTTACTAAAAATAGGTTTGATGTTAGAATAAACAAACAAGAAAGAAGGAAAATATGACTGAGTTAGAATTGCAACAAGTAAGAGTAGAATACAAAATGCAATTAGAAGGGAAAAGAAAATTATTAGAAAGTGTAGCAAATGTTGCCGTTTCTTCATTTACAAAACGATATTATTCAAACGTTAGTGAAGAAAGTATTAAAATATCTCTGATGATGAAATAGCAAGGAATGCCTTTTTATCTACTTTTGGAAATACGCAAGAATGTAGCAATATGTGGGTATTTATAAACTATATTCAAAGAAATAGCAATAAAATAGATGATGGACAACCAGAATTGATAAGTATTGATTGGAAAAGGGAAATAGAACTTGAACCATCCGAATGGTACAATTTTTATTGTAATTTAGAAACAGGAGTACCAATTTTAATAAAACACAATGATGAAGTTTTAAGAAAATATTTCTCTATAAATACACATATTTTTATACCAAATTATTCCCCACAAACTGAAACATATCATTATAATAATCATAGTTTAGAAAAAATTACAAAAGGTTCTGCTACTTTTCCATTTAATAGATTGCAACTTTATTATTTTAGACTACTTTTAGAAAATTCGTGTGAAGATGCTATAAAAAGAATTAAAAGTTTATCATTAAAAGAGAAAGAAGAAATTTACTGTTCAAAATAAAAAGAATTATAGTATCTCATCTATAATTCCATATTCCAAAGCTTCTTTGCTATCCATATAAAAATCTCGTTCCATATCGGCTTCTACAACGGGAGCCTTTTTTTTGGTTCGTTTTGCTAGTATTTCAATTAATTTTTTCTTTGTTTTTAAGATATGATCCGCTACAATTTTAATGTCTGTTGCTTGCCCTTGTATTCCTCCAAGAGGTTGATGAATCATCACTTCGGCATTTTTAAGAGCACATCTTTTGTCTCCACACGCAAGCAAAAAGGCCGCCATACTTGCTGCCATACCAACAACAATGGTTCTAACATCACTTTTAATAAATTGAATCGTATCAAATATGGCAAAACCACTACATACTTCACCACCTGGGCTATTGATGTATAAACAAATCTCTTCGTGATTTAAAGAATCTAAATATAAAAGTTCACTAATAATAACATTGGCAGAAGCCATATCGATTTCACCCGTTAAAAAAACAATTCTATCTTTTAATAGCCTTGAGTATAAATCATAGGCATATTCGCGATTACTACTTTTTTCCACTACTGTAGGAATTATGTTCATTTTTAGCATCACCTATTACTATCATAGATAAAACATTCCCTTTTTATACGAGAAAAAGATGTCTAATTTTAGTAGAATAAAAATATTTTTATATAAGCGCTTTTGATAAATTATTAGTCATTGAAGACATTGGCAAATAATGTCAAAACTTTCTATGCAAACTCATTCATTCTATGATAAAATAAAATAGAATACGAGGGGTCAGTATGCAAGAAATTAAAGTTACGTTTCCAGATGAAACAACAAAAGCGTTTCCTTATGGGACTCCACTATATGAGATAGCGGAGCATTACCAACCTAAAATGAAACACAATATCATTGGAATCAAAGTAAACAATGAAATATTACCTATGCACACGAAATTAACAAAAGATTCTTCCGTGTCTTTTTTAGATGTTTTAGATCCTTATGGCTATCGTATGTACCAAGCGGCTTTAAAATTTATTTTTGAAGTGGCGGTAAAAGAAACATTCGAAAATGTAGAAGTATTGTTTTTACATAGTGTACCCAAAGGAATTATGTGTGAAATAGAAGGACTAGACTTAGAAAACAAGCATATTAGCAAAATTAAAGAAGCCATGGCTCGAATAATCAACAATGATGAAAAAATAGTAAAATACAATGTAGAAAGAAAAGAAGCCATTCGTTATTTTGATACCCACAAACAGTATGAAAAAGCAATGAATGTTCATAATACAAATAACGATATAGTGAGTTTTTATAAATTAAAAAACATTTACAATTATTACTATACCGATATGCCTTATAGCACAAAAAACATCAATAAGTTTGACTTAAAGTATTTGGAACATAACCGCATTGTTTTAGTATATCCAAGTTCAAGAACCGAAGGGTTTGTTCCAGAATATGTACATTATGAAGGAATTATCCATACTTTTTTAGAAGGACAAAATTGGCTTAAAAAAATGCATACCCCTTACCTTCCTAACTTAAATGAAGAAGTGAGTAATAGTACAATTCAAGAATTTATCGATTCTTGTGAACTCATATTTAATGAAAAAATAGCAGCACTTGCCAATACAATCCAAGAAAAAAATGAAATCAAAATGATTTTAATATCTGGGCCATCCTCAACTGGAAAAACAACGACAACAAAAAGACTAGCAAGTTACTTAAAGGCTTTAGGTTATCATACCATTTCCATTTCAGTAGATGATTATTATAAAGATAGAGAAAGTACTCCCAAAAATGCCCAAGGGGAATATGATTTTGAATCACTGGATGCCATTGATACGGAAATGTTTAATGCAGACTTACAAGAATTACTTGCAGGACATGTTGTATATTTACCAACCTATGATTTTGTCATTCAAAAGAAAAGTAGAACGAGTACTCCAATCAAGATGCAAGAAAATAGTATTCTTCTAATTGAAGGATTACACGGATTAAATGAAGCCTTAACCTCTACGATTGAAGAAAAAAGGAAATACAAAATCTATTTAAGTCCCTTTATTCCTTTAGGAATTGATCGACATAATTACGTTTCGACAGTGGATTTAAGACTTTTAAGAAGAATTGTAAGAGACAATCGAACTCGTGGAACAGATGTATCTAAAACAATAGAGTTATGGCAGAAAGTAAGAGAAGGAGAAGAAAAAAATATATTCCCTTTTATTCACCAAGCAGATGCCATTGTAAATACCGCTTATGCATATGAAGTAGGAGTATTAAAAGTTTTTGTAGAGCCACTTTTGTATTCCGTAGGTATGGATTCTCCTTACTATGAAGAAGCAAGAAGATTAATTGATTCTTTAAGAGGATTTTATCCTATACCTAGTGAATATATCAGTAAAGATTCCATTTTAAGAGAATTTATCGGTTAAGAAAGGATATGATTTTATGATAAAAGTAGCCATTAATGGATTTGGAAGAATCGGAAGAGTAGCCTTCCGCGAAATGATTACGGGAGTCGATTTTGATATTGTAGCTATCAATGATTTAACAAGTGCCGAAGAACTAGCTTATTTATTAAAATACGACACAAACCATCGTTCTTTTCACGAAGATTTAATTTCGTATGATAACGATGAATTAATCATCAACAATCGAAAAAGAATTAAAGTATACAAAGAAAAAGAACCAAGTAATTTGCCTTGGAAAGAACTTGATGTGGATTTAGTTTTAGAATGTACAGGCTTATTTACAAATTTGGAAGATGCTAAAAAGCATATCGAAGCCGGAGCTAAAAAAGTACTAATTTCTGCCCCCGCAAAAGGAGGAGTAAAAACTATCGTATATGGAGTGAATGATTCTCAAATTACAAGGGAAGATACCATTTTGTCTGCAGCATCTTGTACGACGAATTGCCTTGCGCCAGTTTTAAAAGTTGTGAATGACCATTTTGGCATTGAAAAAGGATTTATGAGTACGATTCACGCATATACAAACGACCAAGCCACTCTTGATATTCCTCATAAAAAAGGAATTAAAGAAAGAAGAGGGCGCGCCGCAGCACAGAATATCATTCCAACTTCAACAGGAGTTACAAAAGCCATTAATGAAGTCATTCCAGAATTAAATGGTAGATTAGATGGCCTTGCGTATCGTGTTCCCGTAAGTGATGGCTCTATTGTCGATTTAGTACTGGAATTAAAAACCAAAGTAACAGAAAGTGATATTAATAAAGTCTTAGTGGAGAACCAAAGTGAGACACTAAAAGTCACTTTTGACCCCGTTGTCTCTAGCGATATCATTGGAAAAAAATGTGGTTCTTTAGTAGATGCCTCCTTAACCAATGTTTTGGATGTAGAAGGACGCGAACTTGTAAAAATAGCCAGTTGGTATGATAATGAAATGGGTTACACGGCTCAAATGCTTCGTACTGCCAAAAAAATGTTTGAAACAAAATAATAATCCCATAAAAAGAAAAGAGGATATCTATGAAACAAAGAATAGAAAAAATGGACTTAAAAGATAAAACCATCATTGTAAGATGTGATTACAATGTACCTATCTATAACGGAAGAATTCTTGACGATACCAAAATTGTAGCCAGCCTAGAAACGATTCGTTATCTTATGAAAAACAATTGTAGGATTATTATTTTAAGCCATTTAGGAAAAGTAAAAAAAGAAGAAGATAAGTTATATACTTCTTTAGAGCCGGTAGCAAAATGCTTAAAAAAACTTGTAGGAAGAGAAGTCTACTTTAGCCACGAAATCTTAGATCCAGAGTTACCAAAACGAATTGAACTTATGCTTCCTCGTGATATTTTAATGCTTGAAAATATAAGATTTTTAGATGTTCCCAATAAATTAGAATCCAATTGTGATGCTCAAGTATCTTCCTTTTTTGCTTCTCTTGCCGATGTATTTGTAATGGATGCTTTTGCTTCTGCTCATCGCGCACATGCTTCTGTTACTGGAATTGCCAAATACTTACCTAGTTGTATTGGATTTTCTGTCGAAAGAGAACTTATTGCTTTAGATCGTTTTTTAAAAAATCCAGAACACCCCTTTACCGTGATTATGGGGGGAGCCAAAGTAGAAGATAAATTGGAACTCATTTCAACAATGCTTCCAAAATGTGACCATTTATTATTAGCAGGTGGTCTTGCCAATAGTTTTTTAAAAGCTTTAAATTTTAATATAGGTTCTTCTCTTGCTACGGAAAGCAACAAAACGATGGAAACTTTAAAACAAATAATGCTAACTTATCGTGATAAATTGATGCTTCCTTTGGATGCCATTGTGGGAAGTACTTATGAAGAAAGTTATACACGTTATAAAAGAATCAATGAAATTGGAGACAATGAAGTTATCAAAGATGTTGGGGTTAAAACTTTAGAAAAATATAAAACTGCCATTAAAGAAAGTAAGACCATTTTCTTAAATGGGACAATGGGAATTTATGAAGATGCAAGATATTCAAATGGCACAAAAGAATTATTGAACACCTTAAAAAATCAAGAAGCAATTGTTGTAGTAGGGGGAGGAGACTCTGTAAGTGCAGTAAAAAACTTAGGTTTTCAAAATGATTTTACATACCTTTCTGTTGGAGGAGGGGCCACTTTAGAATACTTAACAAAAGGGCATTTAGTGGGAATCGATGCCATTATGGATGAAGTAGGTGAAGAAATTGAAATACTTGATGTGTAACTTAAAATCCAATAAAAACTTAAAAGAAATTTTAGCATATAAAAAAACAATCGTGAGTATTCCTAAGAAAGAAATAGAGTTTGTACTATTTCCTTCTACTCTTTACTTGCCTTTTTTTTATGATGCACCTTATAGAATAGGAAGCCAAAATATTTCTATTTATGAAAGTGGAAGTCATACAGGAGAAATCCTTGCAAGTCAACTTAAAAGTGTCAATATCTCCTATGTACTTGTTAACCACTATGAACAAAAAGATTCTAAAGAACAAATCATTTTCAAAATTAAAAATGCAACCAAAGAAAAAATAAAAGTAGTTTTTTGTATTGGAGAAGAAAATAGACAAACAATGGATGAAACAATTGAAGAAATGAAAAGGGAAATTCACAAGATTTTTACTGATTTAACCCAAAAAGAAATGGAGAATATCATAATTGCGTATGAACCTTGTTGGGCAATAAATAAAGAATATAATATCAATACAAAAACAATAGATAATATTGCTAAAAAATTAAAAAATGAAATCGAAAAAAGATATAATATAGCTCCTCCTATTCTTTATGGAGCTGGAATTAATAACAAAAATATAAAAGAACTAGCAAAACTTGACAATATCGATGGCTATCTTTTGGGAAATTTTGCCAATAATCCAGAAAATATATATAAAGTTTTTGATATCTTCTAAAAAACGACAAATTTTTACATTGCTTGACAGAACAAGCCAAAACATTTTCTAGTAATTTCCTCTTACCCTGTTTTATAATGAATTTGCGTGCAGTAAAAAAATATAGGATAAAGGAGAAAAAGATGAAAACAAAAATTAATGTACTTTTAATTGATGACACAGAATCAGTTATAAGTAAAGTAAAGCAGTATTTTAGTAGTCACGCAGTTATTAATATAAAAGAAACGATGAATAATGGAAAGGATGGGTTGGATTACATTGTAAAACATCATAACGAAATTGATATAATTTTAATGGATATTATTATGCCAGAGGTGGATGGTATAAGTATTTTAGAAGAAATGCAAAAACGTAACATTAAAAAGAATGTCATTATATTAACAAGTTATGGAAAAGAACCAGCAATGAAATTAGTAAATCCTTATCAAATCGATTATTTAATGTTAAAACCGATTCATATGCCAACACTTGAAAAAAGAATTTTAGGTATCATAAATGAGGCAGAAGAAGAGGAAGATAGTAAAGACAATAAAGTGGAGTTAGATATTAGTAGAATGCTTCACGCTTTAGGAATCCCTTCTCATATTAGAGGATACCAATACATTCGTGAAAGCGTTTATATGATGTATCAAAATCCTGATATGATTGGTGGAATTACCAAATGTATTTATCCAGAGATTGCCAACCGTTTTGATACGACCGCTAGTCGTGTAGAAAGAGCGATTCGCCACGCAATTGAAGTGAGTTGGGCAAGAGGAGATTATGATGTAATGGAAGAATTATTTGGCAATAGTGTAGATTTTGATAGAAGCAAACCTACCAATAGTGAATTCATAGCAACTTTAGCAGATAATTTAAGATTAAAAAACAAAGTAGTATATTCTTAAGATAACGATTAGGTGTTATCTTTTTTAAATTTTAAACAATATAAAGTAGATTTAAAACATTTTTAAATTTTTGTATTTGACAATTGAAAATAAGTATAGTAAAGTGCCTCTTGTTGTGTTTAAAAAATGAAAGTGGTGAAAAATGATGAAAAAAAGTGAAGAAAAACAAAGCTTTATTATTGGAATGCAATATGATACAATACGTGACATTCTTATAAAAAAAGTACAAAAATCATTAGAAGGAAAAAAATTAAATTATAAGGTAAAGTATACTTGTTCAATAATAGCAATATTTATCTCTTACTTACTTAATAAAGGAAATTTAGATTGCGTCATGGCTAATAATGATATGCCAGAAGAAAATGTTGAAATAGAACAAGAGGAAACAATCGATCTTTGTCAAACAAATCAAGACATTGCTATAGGTAATATAATAGAAGAAACAGAAAATTTGGTAGAAGTAAATAATCAAATTGTAGAAGAGAATTGCAATCAAAATTTGTATGATTCTTACTTGCAAGAATATAGTAATTATTATCATTTAAATTCAGAGAAAGTAATTGAACTTGCTAAAATAACTACCAATAACTATGAAGATTTTTTTAAGATTATAGGAAGGGAAGACTACGATTATACAAATCCTGAGGCTTGTTGTATGTTATTTGTCTATTATTTAAATCGTAATGAACTTACCATTGATTTATGTGATTTTAATTTAACAAAAGAAGATTTAGTAACAACGAAAGAAATAGAGACAATACCTCATAATAATATTGCTGAATTATATTTAAGTAATGGTCAAAAATACAGTGAGTTTTACTTAAAAGTCTGTGACTTATTTAACATTAACCATAAAGAACTATCTCTTGCTTCTTCTATTTTTGAAATAAGTGAAAATGGCAGTTTTTCTTCTAATACAAGAAATAATTTTGGTGGGATGAAAAATAAATCAGGAGAGTTTATGACTTTCCCAACTCCAGAAGCAGGAATTATCAGTATGTGTGGTAATTATAAAAGTAAATTTGATACATTTAGTATTGAAAATATAGAAGAATTAGCAGGATATTATGTAACAGGAAATAAAACGAAAAAAACTGCAGAAACCAAAAGATGGGCAGAAAGTGTAAATTACTTTTATTGTAATATTTGCGAAAATTATGAAGAGTATTTTTCCTCAGATGATTATGAATATGCAATGAATTTAAGTCTTACAAAATAATGAAAATTTGTATTTTTATTCCTTTAATAGTATAATTTAGGCATATGGTGATAATATGAAAAAAATAATAACAATTATCTTAGATGGATTTGGTTACCGTGAAGAAGAACATGGAAACGCCATTCTAGAGGCAAAGCCAAATAACTTTAATGAAATTTGGAAGAAATACCCTCATTCTTTACTTTGGGCATCAGAAGAACCAATTGGACTTTTAAAAGGACAATTTGGAAATAGCGAAGTCGGCCATATGACAATTGGGGCTGGAAGAAAACTTCCACAAGACATCGACCGAATTCATAACTTTTTAGATAGCAAAATGAACGAGGATGAAAAATACCTTGCCTTATTAAAAAAGAATCAGGAAAAGAAAAATAGTATTCATATTATGGGGCTTTTTAGTGATGGTTTAGTTCATTCCGATATGATGCATTTTTTAAAATTATATGAACATTTAGTAAAAGATGGCGTTCAAGAAATCTATTTTCATCTTATTACAGATGGCAGAGATACCAAAACAACCGATGCTTATAAATACATAAAGATTTTAGAAGAAAAAATAAAAGAATTGAAAGTGGGAAGTATTGCAACTCTTTGTGGAAGATATTACGCAATGGATCGTGATAATAAACTAGACCGTACTAAAGCTTATTATGATTTAATTGCCAAAGGAAAAGGGGCTTTAGCTAAAAGTGCAGAGGGTGCATTAAATGCCTGTTATGAAAGAAACGTAACAGATGAATTTATTCCACCCATTATCTTAAACCCCCAAGGCATTATAAAAGAGGGCGATATAGTGGTTTGGATGAATTATCGAACTGACCGTGCGAAACAGATACTTGAAACTTTTACCAATAAAGCCTATAATAATTTTCAAGTTGTAAGTTATAACGACTTAGATGTATATAGTTTTGTGCCTATTGATAAAAAAATTAAAACTATTTCTTTTTTAGAAGAAAGAGTAATAGAAGATCCTCTTGGTATTTATTTATCTAAGTTAGGTTTAACGCAAGCCAGAATTGCCGAAACGGAAAAATATGCCCATGTAACTTACTTTTTTGATGGCGAATACGATGGACCAATTGAAAATTGTGCCAAAGTTTTAGTTCCATCTTTAAAAGTAAAAACTTATGACTTAGATCCACGAATGAGTGCTGTAGAAGTAACCAAAAAAACCATTGCATGTATGGAAAAAGATGTGGATTTCATTTTAGTAAACTTTGCAAATCCAGATATGGTGGGACATACCGGAAATTATGACGCTACCGTAAAGGCTATTATGACCGTGGATGTTTGTTTAGGAAAAATCCTAGAAGCTGCGGAAAACAATTTCTATAAAGTGATTGTAACAGCAGACCATGGAAATGCCGATATTATGCTAGATAATGAAAATCATCCTGTAACAACGCATACATTATCTAAAGTTCCTTTTGTAATTGTCGATGAAAATGTTTCTTTAAAAACAGAAGGAGATTTAACCAATATTGCACCAACAATTTTGGATTATATGGATATTGCAAAACCGAAAGAAATGAAAGATAGCGAAAGTTTACTCATAAAATAATAAAAATCGAGGGGGATTTTATGAAAAAGATGAAAAATTATGTAATAGAAATCGTAATGTTACTTTTACTTCCTATGGTAGTAAAAGCAGGAGAAATTCGTTTTAATAATCCAGTACAAACATCAAATAACACTTATGAATTTACTTTGACGGTAAGTAATATCAATTTGAATTCTATAAGTGGAAATATAAGTGTTACCAATGGAAAAATTACAAAAGTTACTATGAGTAATTCTTGGATAAATAAAACGGGAAACAACAATACTTTCTATTTTTATCATAATGGAGCATCTACTGGAAGTTATACAATAGCAACAATAGAAGTAACAATGACGGGCAATAGTGAGTATTCCATTCATAATTTGGTGTATAAATTAAACAAATGCAGTATAGATTCTTATGGCAATTATTTTGGTGAAAATGGCAGTATTGTTTCTAAATCTGTTTATGATGCTACGTGTGGAGTAAGTAAAGATGCTACTTTAAAGTCTATAACTCCTAGTAGTGGAAGCATTTCCCCAAAATTTGATCCAAGTTTAGAACTTTATAGCATAACCGTAAACAATAGTGTTAGTTCTATAAAATGGAATCCTGTGGTCAACCATTCTAAAGCAAAAGTCATAAGTGGCAGTTCTTGCTCTTTAAATGTAGGAGTAAATCTTTGTAAAATTGTTGTCCAAGCAGAAGCAGGAAACCAAAAAACATATACAATTACCGTAACTAGAAAAAATAGTCAAAACAATACATTATCAACAGATGCAAGTATTAAAAACTTAGAAGTTCATGGTGGAACTTTAACAAAAGCATTTTCTCCAAATACACACGAGTATGATGTCAAAATGAATAAAAATGCAAATAGTTTGTATTTTACCTTTATTACAAATAGCAATAACCAAAAGCAAACAAGCAAAGCTTGCAATATTACAGAAAATACGAAAACTTGTAAATTAACCATTACCGCAGAAGATGGCGTAACCAAAAATAGTTATGTATTTACAATTCTTCAGGACAATAATATTAGTGCAAGTACCAATACAAATTCAGCAAGTACAAGTAATGCAAGTACTACAACTAAAAATAATAAAACAACGGCAACAACAAGTAAATCAAGTAGTAGTACAACAACAGATAACAATAACAAAACAAATTCTTCTATTGAAGTAGATATGGAAGATGAAAAAACTACTAGTAATAACAATAATGAAAAAAAGGAAGAAAATATAGAAACGAATCAAGAAGATACAGAAAATACAAATGAAAAAAAAGAAACCATTAAAATTCCTTTGATGGATAAAGAGGTAAGCATAAATATTGTTGGAATTGGAGTTGCAGTGATTGATTTAATTTTAGGAATTGGGATTGGTGTGTTTATTACCAAAAGAAAAAACAAAAAGTCAAAGAATACAAAGAATACTAAGTAGAGAAATCTACTTTTTTTGTGATTGCAAAATAAGTGTATTTATTATATAATTTAGAAAATAGAGGAGGAAAAGAAAATGAAAAAGAAAAGACTAAACCTCCCAACTTCAGAAACTCGTCTGGGGAGGGGGACATTAGAAAGTAAAAGAAACCCAGGTAAGTTAGAGAAGTTTACGAAAAATAAAAAACAAAAAAGAATAATAATAGGTTCTATAATAGGAGTAATACTTTTAATTGGGGGAATTACTCTTTATAAAACGTTTGCTTTATATGAAGAAAAGAAAGAATTTAATGCCTTAAAAGGAGTAGTACCTGATTTTAATGCTACTATATTATCGAGTGTTGCCCAAGTTGGAGATTATGTATCTTATACACCAAGTAAAACAAGTTATACAACCGATACATCTTATACTGGAGATACTAGCACCCAAACAATCAATCCTAGTGAATTAAATTTATGGCGAGTAATTAACATAACTGATACAGGAGTAGAATTAGTATCAGAATATGTTTCTAGTACAAATGTAACTTTTCGAGGAC
The DNA here is from genome assembly GCA_964537805.1 of uncultured Muribaculaceae bacterium. Taxonomy (GTDB): domain Bacteria; phylum Bacillota_I; class Bacilli_A; order RF39; family UBA660; genus MGBC108787. Next base: position 16,619 of record CAZIDI010000011.1, read on the forward strand.
AAAAAGGATATCAAAATTATGTTGGCTATTTAAATATCTTAGCAAGTCAGTATGAAACAGAGGGAATCACAATAGGTTCAAGATACATGGGATATAATGGACAAACAGAATTTATAACGGATACATCAAAATTAGAAAGTAAGACTGCTCCATGGACCTCGACTACAAGTAGTAGTACATCATCTGCAGATGAAGCCTTAGGTGCAGGAGACATGTTATATACAACCGATGTAAATTTAGTAGAGAATGCTTTAGGAACTTTAGTTGCATATGCAGTAGATTCAACTTCCTCATCTAGAAATTATTGGCTTTCCGGACGCGGATACTGGAATGACAATAGTATTGTATGGTCCTTTGGAAACAGAGCCATCGCCACCTATGGAGAAGGTTTCAAGAGTTCCTGCATTGATTTTAGTGATGGTACCTTTTTTTATGGTGCAGGCAGCAATACGCTACGTCCGATTGTAATCGCGAACCCGCAAGTTACTGTCAAGGGTTATGGAACTGCAGATAACCCTTGGGTATTAAATTAAAATTAGTAATTCATTCCATTGGCTTGACTTATCTACACGTTTTGAATGGAAAGAAATTGTACTATAAATTAAGAAAATAAAGTAATACTTGCCATAATGCTTTCTATGAGATTTAAGATATAATAGAATTAGAGTGGAATTAATTTAGAATTGCACACTAAAATAAAGGATAGAAATATTCTTTTTATTTTGCTATACTATAGATAACAATAGGAGGAAAAGAAAATGAAAAAAGAAAAACAGAACCTCCCAACTTCAGGAAACAACCTGGGGGGGGGGTTATTTAGAAAGTAAAAGAAACCCAGGTAAGTTAGAGAAGTTTACCAAAAACAAAAAACAAAAAAGAATAATAATAGGTTCTATAATAGGAGTAATACTTTTAATTG
>CAZIDI010000012.1:0-17445 GCA_964537805.1 uncultured Muribaculaceae bacterium
TATTTGAACGTATTGCTAAAGAAGGAAGAAAATATGGGGTACTTTTAGGAATTATAAGTCAAAGACCAGTAGAAATATCAGATACGGTTATTTCACAAGTATCAAACTTCTTAATATTTAAAATGACCCATCCAAAAGATATCAAGTATATTGAAGAAATGCTACCGAATATCTCTAGTGATGTTATTGAAAAGCAAAAAACTTTACAACCTGGTAGTTGTGTAGGGTTTGGTTCTGCATTTAAAATTCCAATGATTATGCGTTTAGAACTTCCAAATCCACTTCCATATAGTTCTAACTGTGATGTCGCAGCAAGATGGAACGTAAAGGTGCAACAAACAGGGAACAATACTACAGAAACAAGTAACCAATGATGATTGCTGTTTTAAATTTTTGAAGATGGGTAGTATCATTGAACAATAATATTTGCTATTCTAAAAATACTATGTTACAATGAAGTTACCTGAAGGATATAGTTTGTTTCACATAAAACCGACTATTGGATATTCTTGGGAATCTAATTGAAGTGCAGTGTAGAATACTAGCCCATTAAGTGATGTTAGGATCCTAAAGCATTTCATGTGATGCCCACCTCGCGAGAGCGGGCTTTATCCAAACAAACTTTCCTTTGGGTTTTTATTTGCTTTGAGGTGGAATTATGTTTGATAGAACTTTAAAAATAATAGATGAATCCCTTTTAGAACTTATAAAAATACAAAAAATCCTTTTAGTAGGAGTAGGGGGAGTAGGAGGTTTTGCTCTAGAAAGTTTAGTACGCTTAGGTTTTCAAAATATAACCATTGTTGATGCAGATATTATAGAAGAAAGCAATTTAAATCGCCAAATTATAAGTAGTTATGAGACAATAGGAGAACCTAAAGTAGAAATTGCTAAAAAAAGGGCATTAAGTATTAATCCTAATGTTCAAATAACCACTTGCAATTTATTTTTAAAGGAAGAAAATATAAATATTCTTTTTAATGAAAGTTATGATTTTATCATAGATGCTTGTGATACTATCACAACAAAATATCTTTTAATAAAAGAAGCCAATTTAAGAAATATAGAAATTATTTCGTGTATGGGAACAGGGAATCGACTTAATCCTAGTAAAGTTATGATAACAAAACTGAATAAAACTTTTAATGATCCTCTTGCAAAAGCAATGCGTACGATTTTAAGAAAGAATAATGTATCTTTAAATATTCCAGTAGTATGGAGTAATGAAATCCCTATAAAAACAAAAGAAAAAGCACCAGGCTCTATCATTTTAGTTCCTGCTGCTGCTGGATTACATCTTGTTTATTATATTTTAAATGCTTTAATAAATAGAGTTTAATTTTATCTCTTTTATTGTATTTAATAAAGCATCTGGTTTTTCTTCCTCATTTATAATTTTAGAAATCTCTGCAATAAGTGGTGTTTTTATATGCATTTTTTGGAATAATGTCATAATAGATTCTAGAGAACTTAAACCTTCAATTGTATTATTTTCTTTAAATTCAGTAATCTCTTTTTTACTTTTCTTTTTGCCATACATATAACCAAAAGTGTAATTTCTACTTTTAGAAGAAGAACAAGTAGCAACCAAATCACCAAATCCTGCTAGGCTATGAAGAGTAGTTAAAGAAGAATCACTCCTATATAAAATTGTCTCTAATTCTTTAAAAACAGCAGTTAAGTAATAGGCTTCTGTGCTCTCTTTATATCCAAGTCCTCCTAGAATACCAGCCCCAATTGCATAGATATTTTTAACAGTTCCACAAATAGAAACTCCTAAATAATCACTTGAAAATACAATTTTCGTATTGGTTGCATCAAACACTTTTTTTAGTATTGCTTTATTTTTCTTACCCTTACAACAGATATTAAAAGCAATAGGGTCAAGTGATAACACATCTTCTGCAAATGTTGGTCCACTTAAAATAGATAGTGGATTTTTTAGTATTTTTTTGGCAATTTGATAAGCAAATTTTGTTTTTCCATCATAACTTACTATTCCTTTTGTACCAATGTAAATAGGCACATTTGGAGCAACCTTATCTTTAATAGAAGTGCAAACACTTTCTAAATAGTGGATAGAAGGCATTAAAAATATTACTTCTACCTCTTTTAAAGCTATGTCATAAGAATTTGTAAGTGTAATATTATTAGGAAATACTTTATCCTTAAATATAGCCTCTAACTTGTTCGTTTTCTTGTACTCTGTTATTAGATTTTTGTTTTCACTCCACATAATAATTTTATTTTCGGTATTTTGTGCTAGCATATTTGCAATAGAAACACTAAATACTCCTGTTCCAATAATTCCAATTTTCATTATTCATTCCCACCTTTCATTTCATTATACAATTTGTTCATATTATCTTCAACCTTATTTTTCTTATTTTGATAATATTTTTTGCCTTTTAGGTTTTCTGGTAAATATTCTTGGTAAACCCAATCATTTTTATAATTGTGAGGGTATTTATAAGTTGTACTACTTGTTTTGATGTGATTGGGTACATTTCCTGTATTCCCAGCGTGAATATCACTTAAAGCAGCATCTAAAGCAAGATAGGCGCTGTTGCTTTTAGGAGATAAAGCCATTTCTGTAACGACTGTTCCAAGTGGAATTCTGGCTTCTGGAAGTCCTACAAGTTCTGCAGCATGAATCGCAGCCATCACCTTTGGGCCAATAGACGGATTAGCAAGTCCTATATCTTCATAAGCAATTACACTCATCCTTCTATAAATACTATCTAAATCTCCTGCTTCAATTAGTCTAGCTAAATAGTGTAGGGAAGCGTCTACATCACTTCCTCGGATGGATTTTTGAAAAGCACTTAAAACATCATAATGGCCATCTTCATTTTTATCGTGAAAGAATACTGGCTTACTATTAATCGATTTTACAAGTTCTAAATCTACTTTTTTATCCTCTTTTGCAGAATAATAACTTACTTCTAATAAATTTAAGGCACTTCTAAAATCTCCCGAAGAAAGATTAGCAATATAAGTAAGTGTTTCTTCATCAATCACAATATTTTCTAATTTCTCACAGCCTCGTTTTAGTCCTAAAATAATATCATCGGTGGTAAGTTCGTGTAATTCAAAAATTTGCACACGACTACGAATGGCAGGATTAATTTTATGATAAGGATTAGATGTTGTAAGCCCAATTAAAATAATTAAACCGCTTTCAATGTAAGGAAGTAAAATATCTTGTTTGTCTTTATTCATCCTATGAATTTCATCTACAATTAAAATCATTTCTCCATTCATTTTGGCTTCTTCAATTGCAATGTCAAAGTCTTTCTTATTATTAATAGTAGCATTTAAGAATCGATGCATAACGCCCAGTTCATTCACTATAGCACTTGCAATAGATGTCTTTCCAATACCAGGTTTTCCATATAAAATAAAAGAAAAGATCTTTTTATTACGAACCATATTAGATAATATTTTTCCTTCTCCAATTAAATGAGTTTGTCCAATGACATCTTCTAGTTTTTCTGGCCTTAAAATATTTGATAATAGTTCCATACAACCACCAAGGTTATTATAACAAAACTTGCGTAAATTGACAAAAGAAAAGTTTTATGATAATTTGTATATAGATGAAGGAAACTTCATACAATAAAGAAAGGGAATACTTAATTTTTGCGAGTTGAGTACTCACCTAACATTTAAGGTTTGCACTCTAATCTAGAGTGCTATTTTTATGCATAGAATCATTAAAGAAACTATTAGCAAAATGATGATTATGATTAAAAATATGACCAATAAGTCATTTTTCTTCATAAATACCAAGCCCCTTCCTAATAAAGAAAGTAGGCAAGCACTCAACAATTAAGTTTTTTCTATAAACAAAATACTATAATAAAATAGAAAGCACAATGGTCTATACACAAAATTGACATCCATTTAAAAACTCTATATACTTAAAATAGAAATAGAGTGGTGTTATGACAAATCAAGAATACTACAATAAATATATAGATCATTTGCAATTTGAAAGAAAACTATCTAAAAATACAATTTCTTCTTATCAAGATAATTTAAATCGTTTTGAAGAATTTATTAGTGGCAAAAGCATTAAAGAAATTAAACGTAATGATATAGAGGCTTACTTGAAATTTAATGATACAATGGCCGAAAAAAGTAGGGCACATTATCTAACTGTTATTCGTAATTTTTATCAATTTTTAATTTATGAAGACTTAATTAACTCCAATCCATGTGAAACTATTAAAATGCCTAAAGTTACAAAAACACTTCCTCATTATTTAACAGAAGAAGAAATTGAAAAACTTTTATCTTTTCCATTACTTACGCCTTTTGATTATCGCAATAAAGCAATGTTAGAATTATTATATGCTACGGGTATACGTGTAAGTGAACTTGTGGGTTTAAAACTAAATAACATTCATCTAGATGAAGATTTAATTCGTGTTCTTGGAAAGGGTAGTAAAGAACGTATTAGCCCTATTAGTACCATTTGTGAAAAATATTTAAAAATCTATTTAGAGAAATATCGAAATACTTTACTTAAAAATAAAACAAGCGAATATGTCTTTATAAATAATTTTGGTAACCCAATATCTCGCCAAGGTTTTTTTAAAAACTTAAAAGCCATTGCCAAAGAGCAGGGGATAGAAAAAGAAATAAGCCCCCATACATTGCGACATTCTTACGCTACTCATATGCTTAGTCACGGAGCAGATTTACGCATTATTCAAGAACTTTTAGGGCATAGTGATATCTCAACTACTGAAATTTATACGCACGTAGTAAATGAAAAAATCAAAAGTGATTATGAAAAACATCCTAGAGCTAAAAAGGATGGAAATGAATGGCAATTATAAAAAAGCCTAGTGTTTCCACTAGACTTCACCTGCACGATAATTGTACAGATTAAGAAGTTTAACTAATCGTTAACGAATAATTAACGACTTTGTTCGTTTCTACTAGATTTTCTATTATTATTTCTAGAATTTTCATTTTGTTTTTGATTATTTTGTTTGCTATTATTTCTAGAATTATTATTAGAATTTCTACTATTACGAGAATTACTATTATTATTTCTTTCCATAATTCTTTACCTCCCATTAGTATTATGTACTTTTTCATTTTCTTAATTCATAAAAACTAGAAAGGAATTTGGTAATTATTGGGCATCTTTAAAATAGTTAAATACAAATAAAAATAATAATTTATGCATACATTTTATTAGGTGAATACTATGCATATTTTAATTCCTTTACTTATTTCTACTATTGCGGGTTTATCTACAACTTTAGGAGCCCTTGTTATTTTTTTAAAGATTAAAAGTCAAAACATTAATAAATTTATTACATTTTGTCTTTCTTTTTCTATTGCTATAATGATAGGAATTAGTATTACTGAACTCATTCCAGAATCTTTGTTTCAACTATTAAATGAGAATATAGTTAGGGGAATGATTACAAGTATTCTTTCCTTTATTATAGGAGTCATTTTAATAAAAATTTTCACTGTATTAATTGATAAACAAAAGAAAAATACCACAAATTTATATAAATTAGGGATATTAAGTATGTTTGCTTTAATGCTTCACAACTTTCCAGAAGGAATTGCTACTTTTTTAAGCGCCTACCAAAATATGGATTTAGGAATTAAACTAGGAATTGCCATTATGCTACATAATATTCCAGAAGGAATTAGTATTGCAGTTCCTATCTATTATTCTACGGGCAGTAAAAAAGAAGCAATAAAAAAATCCTTTATTTCTGGTCTTGCAGAGCCACTAGGGGCAATTCTTGCTTTCTTATTATTTAAAAATTTGATTACAGACACTTTTATTAGTATTATCCTTTTACTAGTTGCTGGAATTATGATAACCATTTCGATTGAAGAAATTTACCCAGAAGTAAGAAAATATAAAGAATATAAACTATTTTATTTAGGATTATTTATTGGTACAGTATTATTAATTATAAATCATTTTTGTTTTTAAGAAAGGAATTTGAAATGAAAAGAGTAGGGATTATTCTTAGAGATTACACAAGCCTTAGTTATAGCCATTTATTTGGTGTAAGACAGGACCTAATTGAATATTTACGTAATTACAAAGTAGAAGTAATTTGCATACCTATTTTATTTAATTATAATGAGTATGAGGAATTAGAGAGGGGAATAGAATTAATAAAAACATGTGATGGCATTATACTCCCGGGTGGGGCAGAAGAGTATGATATTGACTCTAAAATAGTTCAATATTTGTATGATCATAATATTCCTACACTTGGCATTTGTCTTGGAATGCAACTTATGGCATTAACGTTTCATGGTGATATTGAACTGATTGGAAATGAGTCACATCAAAAAAAAGAAGGCTATATCCACGAAGTAAAAATAAAGCCTAGGAGTAAGCTTGCAAGTATTTTAAAGGACAATAAAATTATGGTAAATAGTAGGCATATTGAACGTATTACCACTACGGACCTTCCAATAGTTGCGATTTCAAATGATTTAATTATTGAAGCTGTAGAAGATCCAAATAAAAAATTCTTTATTGGTATACAGTGGCATCCAGAAAGTTTAAAAGAAGATCTTTATTCTAAAAGATTGTTTGACTTTTTTATAAATTCTCTATAGTAGAATTATCATTGTCACAGTTGTAATTTATATTTTCATTAATTTCCTTTTTTATTCTATTTATTACATAATCTGTTTCATTAGGATAAGAAGTATAAAATGTTATAATTTTTATACCTGCCTCTTCACAAATACTTCTAACACTTTTATCGCGTTTTTTCCTAGAATTATAAGTATGTGTTCTATCATTTATTTCTATTAACAATAAAACCTCTTTAGTATTTTTATCAAATATACCAAAATCTATATTTCGAAAAAGTTCAGTATGATAAGGAATATTTGATTTCTTTTCAATTATTACAGCTAAATTAATCTGTGGAATTATTAAATATTCTTCTGACAAAATATTTAGTTTTTCATAGAATTTTTTCTCATAATTTGTCATTAAAGATTTTTTAGTATACTCTTTGTGATATTGAGGAGTAGGAGAGTAGTACTTCTTCAATTGAGTCAACTATATTTATTTCTTTATTTTCATTTTTATTTTTAAATTTAACTTTCTTAAACACACAAATATAAATAATAACGAAGACAATTAGCCAAAATAAACTATCATCCATATTAATACATCTCCTTTGCGTTTATAATAGCAAGATTATAAATAAAAAGCGTTTTTTTGTCTAAAAAGTGAACTTATTCGTTTAAAAACAATATTTTTTAAGATAAAAGATAAGATATATGTTATTACAATACAATAACTAAGTATATAACGTATGTATCCAAATATTAAAGTTAACATAATATATATTATATGAAACTAAATATTTAACTAAATATAGGATTTGTATAATATATTATTCGTTCCTAATTACTCTAAAAATTATTTATTTTATATGCTCTGTAATTATTGATAAATTATTAGAGATATTTTTATTTAAAACTATTTTGTTTTAATCTAATTGATAATACGTTCTTAATTTAACTTTATATTATTATTTCACTCTAAATTCATTTTAAATGAACAATCATTCATCTTTTATATTTTAAATTGCTTAAAATTAACTTAATTAATTTATTTATTATTGTCTACTCTCTTTATTTAATTCAAAAGAGGGGAGTTGCTTGTTTAAATTATAATTTTAACAATTAATGATTCTATATATTAATCATAATTTTTAAATAGTGTATATTCTTAAAATAAAATAAAGGACTATTAATCAAAATCAAACATTTTTTAAGTCAAACTAATAAAAAAAGTATAAATGTTATACCTTTCTTGATTCAATTTCAGCTATTTTTTCAATAACTTCTTGAGCATTAGATTCATTGATTTCCGTATAGCCAAGTTCTTTTAATGCTTGTATTTTAATTGTATTTAATTGTTGCGTACGGCTTAATTTTTCTTCATTTTTTTGCTCAATTTCTTGTACAAAACGTTTATGGCTTTCTGCTAACTTACTACGACTTGCTCCCCCATTATTATATAAGGTTAAAGCGGAGTATAAAATACCTTCAAAAATAAATTGTTTATCTTCATTAAATTTATAATCTTCCGGATTCGTAAATCCAGTTGTTTTAGACATATACCCAAAAATATATTTAATCTCAGGCACATTATCTATAGATTGCATCATATGATACAAATATTCAATTGCATAATAATTTTCTTCTTTTTTATCTTCATCTAATAATTTTTCTTTTAATAAATAACTTAAATCCGCAAGTAAAGTTTGTTCTTCTTTATTTAAACCTTTCATATCAAAGTAACTATCCATATCACTTGTAGATTTAACTCCTTGATTTAAACGAGATTCTACTGCCATTAAATAATCAGTTGTTACTTTAATAGATTTGATTGTTCCCTCTTCTCCATCTTCTATATCTAATAATTTAAAAAGTAAGATTTTCTTTTCTTTTGGCCATTTATTAATATCATCCAATTCTAAATAATTATAGACCATCTGGCGACTTACACCTAAGTATTTTGCAAGTCTTACTTTAGAAATTCCTAATTCTTGTAATAATTCGTTTAATCGATTCATGTAATTTACCTCCTTGATTTTACATTTAAATTATATCATTTAACACTTATTTGTCAAGTGTAAACGAGTGTAAACTTATAAATATAATAACTTTTCCCCATTCTTATAAATTTCTTTAATGATACCACAACCTAAACATTCTTCTCCTAAATAAAATACACAAGCTTGCCCCGGCGTTACTGCCTTTACTCGTTCTGGATATGATACTTTAATATGAGATTCATCTAAATATTCTAAAAAAACGGGGTAGTCCTCTCCCCTATAGCGAAATTTTGCCGTGCAATCTATTGGTCTTTCATTACTTATAAAATTAACATCCTCTACAATACACATATCACTATATAAATACTCACTATCTCCAAAAGCAACATATAAGATATTATTTTGAACATCCTTGCCACAAACATAATGGCGTAACTCACTTCCACTAATTCCAACATTTCTTCTTTGACCAATTGTGTAATTCATAAGTCCCGAATGTGTGCCAATTCGTTCTTTTGTCTCTACATTTAATATAGGGCCCGGATTTGGTTTTAAATAATTTTGAATGAAGGCTTGATAATTTCTTTCTCCAATAAAACAAATACCAGTAGAATCCTTTTTTTTAGCAACATTTAGTCCAGCTTCTAAGGCAATTTTACGAACGTCTTTCTTTTCTAAGTCCCCAACGGGAAATAAAACATTTTCTAGTTGTTCTTTACTTATCATCGCTAGAAAGTAACTTTGGTCTTTATTTTTATCAAGCCCACGCAATAGTTTATTATTTTTCGTTCTTGCATAATGCCCAGTTGCCATAAAATCGGCACCTAGTTTCTCGGCTTCTTTTTTAAATAAATCGAATTTAATATATTTGTTACATAAAAGGTCCGGATTCGGTGTTCTTCCTTTTTCCAATTCTTTTAAAAAATAAGTAAAGACATAATCCCAATATTCTTTAATAAAATCCACACGATGTAGAGGAATTTCTAAAATTTTACACGTTTCTAAAGCATCATTATAATCTTGTTCTTGTGGGCATATATTGTTATCTAAATTAGGGTTCCCATTAATATCATTATTGATTAAAGAGTCCCAATTACGCATAAAAAGACCTTCTACTTCGTAGCCTTCTTTCTTTAATAAGTAAGCTGCAACTGCAGAATCAACACCACCGGAAATACCAACAACTACTTTTGTCATCATAACCACCTAAATTCATTTCTATTATAACAATAAATCGTAGTAAAATAAAGATAAGCAAAAAAAAGAACATATTATTGTCCTTCCCCTCTAATTTAATTAATGCATTTTATTTGAATTCTAAAGTGCGTATCAAATAATCCGCATAAGCAAAAGTTTCATCATGAGTTGCGATGTTCTTTAATGATTCATCCATATCAGTACAACAAATACTATTCATCATTGTTATTGTATTAATTATTTTTTGAAATTTTTCTGTTTTATTTATTTTGTCTATTTCTGAATATTAATCAAATTCAAATTGATTTATAAATTGAAATTGGTTCTCATCATTTATTGGCATAAGTTTGTTTTCTTTAATTAATAAAGGTGTTTTAAGATAATTTTTATATGCATTCATAAAATTTTTTTTCAATTTGGAAATCTTGATATCCGATAATAATCCCAGTAAAATATTCTAAAAATTTCCCCATCCCAATATATTTTACTAATGTTATAGTTTTTTTCTAATACATTCATATGCGTAACCAAATGTATCACTATTATTGTTATAAAAACCATTTCTAATACCTAAACTATGTGGCCAATTCGAATTCTTTATTATGTACTGCTCATCATCTTCTACATATTGTGAATGAATTTCTACACCACATAAATTTTTTAATTCAACAAAAAACATATCTTCTACTTTTACTTGATATATGTCCAAGTCTAAATATTCCATAAATAACACTTCATTTCTAAAACTAGAATAACTTAACTCCCACCTAAAAGCAATATCAAAATGCGATTGGAAACAAAATACACAAAGCAATCATTTACTAATATAAAAACAATAAGTAGAACAATATATTTTAAATTTTTCATAAAAGCATAACTTTTTCTTTTTAAACAAAGTATATAATTTTTTAAGCAATAAAATGATTTTACAAACAACATAAATAAGAAGAATACAAATAAAAATTTGACTAAGAAAAAATAAAGAAGGAAATACCAAACTGCATTAATTTTAAATAAAGAAAAAAATATGGGAACAATAAAGCCAATAGTAATTCCCTCAAAAAAGATATAAATAATGAGTATAGGAAATCCAATAAAGCAAAATAAAGTTGCACAGATAATAATTAAAACAATAAAATGATAAAAAATATTTTTAATCGTAAAAACATTGTTTTGAAATAAATTTGTAAGAGATAAAGTAATATTTTCTTTTACTGATGCCTCTTGTTTAAAATAAAAAAGAATTCCGGTAATAAAACCAAAGAAAAAAAGAATAGAGATAAATAGCAATAAAGATTTATGTCTTTTTAGGCTTGTCCAAATTGTTTTCATACTCATCACCTCTTTCTAAATCATATTTACTAATACTTAAAAATATGATAAATTTATTACGTTAGAGGTGAACATATGAAAAAAAGAACTAGAAAAATCCTTGTCTGGATTATGCTTATATTAATGGTTGGAAGTGTTTTTGCTACTTTGATTGGCTATATGCTTTCTGCTAGATAAACCTATTTTAATGTAGGTTTTTTCTTGTAAGTTTCGTGTTTCTATTATATAATGAAATAGAATAAAAAGGATTAGTGTTCGATATGTTTAAAGAATATGATTATGAAAAATTACCAGTTGTAGATATTGTAAATGATATGATTTTAGACGCAGCCAAGAAAAATGCCAGTGATATCCATTTTGACCCTACACCTACTGTATTAAATGTCAGAATCCGTGTCGATGGAGAATTAATTAACTATGCCGTAGTTCCAGAAGCAACTAAAAATCCTTTAATTACACGTATTAAGATTATATCTGGAATGAATATCACCGAATCAAGACTTCCTCAAGATGGAGCCATCAAAAATTTAATTCAAGATGATAGTTTAGATTTACGTGTATCTACCCTTCCTACTGTATATGGAGAAAAAGTCGTTATTCGTATTTTAGATTATACAATGAGTACAAATGGATTAGAGTCTTTAGGCTTTTCTCAAAAAAATTTAGTAAAAGTACAAAAATTAATCAATGAACCAAATGGAATTATCTTAATTACTGGTGCAACTGGTACTGGAAAATCTACTACCGTTTATTCAATGCTTCAAATTTTAAATACAACAGAGCGTAATATTATTACGGTAGAAGACCCCGTAGAAATGAAACTTGCAGGAATTAACCAAGTGCAAACTATGAGTGAAATTGGTCTAACTTTTGCGAATGCCTTAAGAAGTATTTTAAGACAAGACCCCAATGTCATTATGATTGGAGAAATTCGTGATGATGAAACGGCTAGAATTGCAGTACGTGCATCTATTACTGGCCACTTAGTATTATCTACAATCCACACAAACAACTCTTTAAACACCATTGAAAGACTTTTAGATATGGATGTAGAAAGATACCTTTTAGGTTCTGCTCTTACTGGGGTTATAAGTCAAAGATTAGTAAAAAGATTATGCCCAAAATGTCGTACTTCAAGACCTGCAACCCCTTATGAAAAAAATGTCTTTAAACAAGTACTTGATATGGATATCACTGATATTTATGCTCCTGTAGGTTGTGATGAATGCTACCAAGGATACAAAGGAAGAATTGCAATCCAAGAAGTTTTAGTAATTGATCAAAATATAAGGGATGCCATTACCAATAATATTCGTAAAGATGACTTAAGAAGATTAGTTTATAAAAAAGATGGCACCACTACTCTTCTAGAAGATGGTTTAACAAAAGTTATGGAAGGCCTATCCAGTTTTGAAGAAATCTTAAGAGTAATTGATATTGATGACGACTTAGGTAGTGATGATATTGCAATTAAAAATGCTTTAATTGGAAAAACAGAAACAAATCCTACTGCTATTATTGATACATCTAGTGAAATTGAAACGATTGAAATACTATAAAAAGTCTTTTTTATAAGGTATATAAATACTCTCCATCATTTAAAACGTCAAAAGAAAGAATTCCTTTTGTATTTTTATAACGAAAATTTACTTTTATAACATAAACGCTTTCCTCTGAAATATAAGAGGTTATATCTTCCATAAATTTTCCATCGTATACTGTAGTATATTCATCATAAGAACGTGTCTTCCAAGAATTTTCATCGATTTGATAAGTGCGTGATAAATAATGATTGCTTATATTGTATTCATAACTAGAATCATAATTATATTTCAAAACTTGCATTTTTGTATAAGAAGTATCATTATTTTCGTATTTAGTAGCACTATTTTCTGAACAAGAAATTTTTATTTTTTTTCTGATTTGGTATATAGCAAGTATAAGATTTTATATTTAATAGATAAGGTTTGTCACTACTGATAACGTTTTTATTTTTTAAAGAAAAGGTACTAGAGTTTCCATTAGGAATGACAATCCAATTAGGCAGAATTGTTGTATCTTTTATCTCTTCATCGGCACTTAATTTATCACTATTTATGCGAATATCATAATAACGTAAGTCTTTTTACCAACGAAAATAAATGTTAGAGGGTTATGAAAAAGAAGAAAAAGTAGCAATGGAATAGTAATTATAATAAAAATTACTTTTTTTATTCTTCTTTTTTTTCTATTTTAATGCTTGTTTTTTTTCTTCTTTACTTGTCATATTCGTATTCCTTTTCACTATTAAAATAAATATAAGATATATTGAAACTTTTCTAAAAAGAAATAAACAATAAGGGTGCTACTAACTAAAAAAGGCCCAAAAGGAACTTCGTTATCTTTTTTTAAAAGCATAGAACCAACTGCATAAGGAAGAGCCAAAAAAGTAGAAAAAATAAGTGCTATTAAACCATATTTAAAACCTAAAATCATTCCAAGGACAAAAGAAAATTTTATATCTCCCCCACCTAGTGCTTCTCTTTTAAACATCATTTTTCCAATATAACCAATAAATAACATAATAAGAAAGCATAAAAAACCATAGCCAATATTTAAGAAAGCATTTGTAATGCCAAAATAATAAAAACGTAACCCAAATAAACAAAGAATAGCAACTACTAAGGGAGAATCTAATATTATCATGTATTTAAAATCCGTAATAAAAATAAGTACAAGTAAAGAAGACAATATTAAAAAGACATATAATTCATAAGAAAAATCAAATTTTAGATACCCAATAAAGTACAAAATACCAGTAAACACTTCATAAAGTATATATTCTTTCGATAAAGTATGATGACATTTACGACATTTCCCTTTTAAACCTATAAAGGAAAGAATTGGAATTAATTCATACCATTTTAAAAGATGGTTACAATAAGTACAATGACTTCCAGGCTTAATTAAAGATTCATGATTAGGGAGTCTTGTTCCTACTACAAAGAAAAAAGAGCCCATAATTGCACCAAGTACAAAGAAAAATATAGCATATTCCATAAAACTCCCCTATTCTAATGAACCCATTAAACCAAACATCGGTAAAATAACTGCTAAAATAATAACACCAACCACTAAGGCTAAAAAGGCAATCAAAACGGGTTCTATAAAAGATTTTAAATTAGTGACTAAACTACGATGCATTTCTGCGTAATAGTCGCTTACTTTTTTCATCATATCGGCAAGTCTACCAGTTGATTCACCCGTAACAATCATATAATAAGCAACATCTGGTATAGCCCATTGGTCTTTAAAAGAAGTAGAAATTTTATCTCCTTTTACAATATTTTCTACAGTATTATTCATAATCTCTTTATAGATTTCATTATTCGTAATACGACTTAAAATAGTCATACTATCGGTAATAAAAACGTTATTGGCAAGTAATGATGAAAATGTTTTCGTAAATATTGTTAGTTCATTATAAATGATAATTTTACCAATTAAAGGTAAGTGCATTAAGAAAATTTGTATATTCTTACGAAAAGCTTTAATTTTTTTATAGCATAAATATAGAACACCCACAATTAAAATAAAAATAAGTAAAATAATTAAAATGTTTTCTTTTAAAAAATTACTTAAATTAATAATCATTAAGGTTATACCAGAAATCTCTGCTGAAGAGTCTTCATAAATTTTGACAAATTGAGGAATAACATAAAGCATAATAAAAGTAATAACACCAAGAGCAAATACCATAATTATAGTTGGGTAAGTAATAGCACTAATCATTTGTTTTCTTGTTTTATCTAAATCTTCATAATAATTGGCCATATCTGTTAACGTAGATTCTAACTCTCCAGTTGCTTCTGCAGCTCTTATCATATTAATTAATAAAGCCGGAAATAAAGTTCCTTGTTTTTCTAGTGCTTTCGAAAAAGGTTCTCCCATTGTAAGTTCGTAAACAATAGATTGAAAATATTTGCGATACTTCTTTTTCTTTTGCATTTGGTTATTTAATATTTTGATGGATTCTGTTAAAGTAATTCCACTTTTAATATAAGTAGATAATTGTGTTAACCAAAATAGTAAATCTTTAGTAGACATTTTGACTGCAAATACACTAGTTTCTCCATATAAAAAGTCAATAGTTTTACTTGTTTTTATATCATAAACAGTATAACCCTCTTGAATTAAAAAAGTATTAACATCTAGTTTAGAATAACCATTAATTGTCGCTGTTTCTACTTTGCCATTCTTATTTCGAGCAGTATATTGAAAAACTCTTGGTGTAGTACTTCTAACACTTCCCTCATTTTGCAAATCAACAAGTAATTTTTGGCGCATTTCTTCTAATTTAGCATTTTGTTTTTTTACAAACCATAAATTATTATATTTTTCCTGCCATTTGGCTTTTTTTTCTTCCGCTTTTTTTCTTTTTTCTACTTCTTTTTCATTTTCAAATATTCGTTTTGTACTTTTATAAGCGTGATCTACCTCTTGGCTTGTTTTACTAAACAAAAATTTAAAAGTATCTACAAAGACAAATTGAACACCTCGAAATGCAAACTTAAAGATATCTTTTATAATCAATAAAGGAAGTAAAAAAGCATTTGCATTTTGATTTTGGTTTGTCATAAATACTTTCATCTCCTTTATTATTCTTACTATAATGATTATATCATAAGAAAGTAGAATTTGCCTAGAAAAATATGCAACATCTGGTCAAAATGTGCATAAAATACAGTAGGTGATTGTAATGTTTAATGCTGCAGGCTTAACAAGGGGTTTAAGTTTTACTAAAATTATCAGTGGGCTTTCTAAAACTTTACAAATTGCAAATCAAATGATTCCTTTATACCAAAAAGCCAAACCAATGATCAGCAATGCAAGAAATATGATGGGAATATTAAAAGAATTTAAAAAAAATAATGCCAAAACAATAGAAGCAACTGATGCAGTTATTGTAAATACCAAGCAAAAACAAGAAATTTCTTCAAAAAAAGAGAGTAGTATCTCTCCTACTTTCTTCTTATAAATATTTTTTTAATAAATGGATTTTATAAAGTAATTTTATTTTTTCTTTAAAATGTCGCCATTTTATTTTTTTATTTATTTTTTTATATTCTTGTTCTAAATAGTGATAATATTCTTGATTCTTTTGATTGAAATGGCCAAAATAGATTTCCCTTTTCTTTAAAGGCTTTTTTTCTTGGGTATAGAAACCAATCGTATAGAAATGGCCTTTTTCATAAATTACAGTTTCTTTTTGTAAATAGTAGCCCATTTTTTGCATTTCTTTTCGCAAGGTATATAAATCGTGATTCGATTGAACAATCATTTTTTTAATTCTATCTTGATCTACTTTCTTTAAAATTTGTAAAATAGTAGATGTTCCCATACCTGCAATGACAATCGTATTGATTTTTTTTTGGTCAACTTTTTCAAGACCATCCGATAAAAGTATCGGAATTTTTCTTTCTAAATGCTCTTTTTCGATATTTTTTTGGGCATTTTGTAAAGCATTCTCATTAATATCAGAAGCAATTATGCTTTTACATAATTTTTCTTTTACTAAATAAATCGGTAAATAGGCGTGGTCACAACCTATATCAATTACTTTATCTTCTTTTTCAATAAAGGAAGCAAGTTCTTTTATACGCAATTTATTCATTAGTCAGATAAGAAATCCTTTAATTTTTTAGCACGAGAGGGATGTCTTAGTTTTCGTAAGGCTTTCGCCTCAATTTGACGAATTCGCTCACGCGTAACATTAAAGCGTTTTCCAACCTCTTCTAGAGTATGACTTGTTCCATCTACTAGACCAAAACGTAGTTCTAGTACTTCTTGTTCTCTTTCTTGCAAGGTTTCTAATACTGCTTTTATTTCTTCTTTTAAAATTTCATTGGTTGCATATTCTTCTGGTGTCATAGAACTAGCATCTGGTACAAAATCTCCTAAATGAGAGTCTTCTTCTTCTCCAATAGGGGTTTCTAATGAAACAGGGTCTTGACTAATTTTAATAACCTCACGTACCTTTTCTACGGTAATTCCCATTTTCTTGGCCACTTCTTCTTCACTTGGTTCACGATTTAATTCAAGGGTAAGTTGTCTTTGAATACGTGCCATTTTATTAATCGTTTCTACCATATGTACGGGGACACGAATGGTTCTTGCTTGATCGGCTAGGGCACGAGTTATCGCTTGGCGAATCCACCAGGTTGCATAGGTAGAAAATTTAAATCCTTTGTCATAATCAAACTTATCTACGGCTTTCATAAGTCCAATATTTCCCTCTTGAATTAAATCTAAGAATAAAAGTCCACGACCTACATAACGTTTAGCAATACTAACA
>CAZIDI010000013.1:0-16833 GCA_964537805.1 uncultured Muribaculaceae bacterium
ATAAAAAGATAAAATAAAATTAAAAAATTCTAACTTATACAAAAACTGTTAAAAAATATTAAATTTAATGTTAGAAAATCCTTTTTGCTATCCTCCTTCTTATGAAAAGTTAAGTGGAGATTTATTAGGATTATATTTTAGAAGAATTAATAGACAACACCGTATTATTTATGAAGTAGATGAGGAGAATCGCACAATTCATATTATTAGAATGTGGACACATTATGAAAATTTATAAATTTTATTTTTTGAATATTTTATTTTTTAATATGACTTAAGGTAGATTTTACCTTTTTATTTTGCTAAAATATCAAGTAGAAAAGGTGATGATTTATGATTATTAATCAAAATACAACGATAGAAGAAGTACAAGAAAAAACAAAAAATATATTTTATAAAATATGCTCAAATGAAAAAGAATGTAAAGAAGAAAATACAACTGATGGAACATTAAGAGAACTTATGCTTGATTTTATGCGTCTTGGAACTAAACATACCTCTTTTAGCGAGTATGATTTCATAAGACTTTTTATTGCGTATGTTCGAAAAAATAATGAAATATTTTTAGATAAAGAGAGTTTAGTATATGATTTATATCCTTTTATTTTAGGGGGATATGAGATATTATTTCAAGATATTGCTGTAAAAGAGCAAATAGAAGGGAATTTTCTAGAAATAGAAGAAGCTTTACAAAAGGCAAGTTTAGGAGGCTTAATTACTGCTCGTGCTTGTGCCCCAAATAATAGAAAAAGGTTAATTTTAATTACGGAAGAAGAAAGTAATTCTATTATAGAAAAGTATGAAGAAAGTTACCGCTTAAAAATGGAAAATTTGGTTACAGAATATTTACAACATAGACAAATTCGTAAAATGATAGCACAAGATTTTAGAGAAGATGAAATGGAAATGGGTGGTAAAGAAGAAACACCTATTCGCACATTAAAACTAGACAGTGCACAAAGAAGAGAACATATGAGAAAAATGATTAGAAAAGATATTGAAGAGGATGAATAAGCAGAAAAAGGTGATTACATTATGTTTGAATATATGGGAGATAGACTTACAAATGCAATAAAAAATATTCGTGGTATGGGTCGTATTACGGAGGAAAATATAACAGATGCTTTAAGAGAAATCAGAATGGCTTTACTAGAGGCCGATGTTAACTATGTCGTAGTAAAAGAGTTTATTGCAAACATTAAAGAAAAAGCTTTAGGAATGGAAGTAGGAAAGAGCCTAAAACCCGATGAGTTATTTATTAAATTAGTCAAAGATGAACTTGTTAGTTTACTAGGGGGAGATTATGTACCCCTAGAAACAAGTAAGAATCCAACAATTTTAATGTTAGTTGGTTTACAAGGTAGTGGAAAAACAACAACGGCTGGGAAACTTGCTAATTATTTGCGTAAAAAAGAAGCCAAAAACCCAATGCTAGTTGCATGTGATATTTATAGACCTGCAGCTATAGAACAATTAGAAACAATTGGAAAAAGTTTAGGAATTGAAGTATTTACAGAAGGAAAAACTAACCCGGTTAAAATTGTTTGTGATGCCCTAGAATACGCCAAAGAAAATAAAAAAGACTACATTATTATTGATACGGCAGGGCGCTTGCAAATAGATGAACCACTAATGCAAGAGTTAAAAGATATTACCAGTGCTGTACAACCACACGAAACGATACTTGTGATTGATGCAATGATGGGGCAAGATGCTATTAATGTTATCAATGGTTTTAATGAAGCCTTATCTTTAACGGGAACCATTTTAACAAAACTCGATGGAAATACCAAAGGTGGAGTTGCATTATCGGTAAGACATTTAACGAATATTCCGATTAAGTTTGTCGGAGATAGTGAAAAATTGGATGGCTTAAGTGCATTTTATCCAGAACGTATGGCGAATCGTATTTTAGATATGGGAGATATTTTATCTATTGCCGATAAAGTAGAAAATGTAATTGATGAAGAAGAAGCCATGAATACGGCAAAAAAGATGAAAAAGGGAACATTTGATTTAGAAGATTTCTTAACCACTTTGAAGCAAATTAAAAAACTGGGACCATTAGAAAATATTTTGAAGATGCTACCAGGGGCTAGAAAGATGGGGATAAATGAGGTCAATATTAATCCAAAAGATATGGCCCATATTGAAGCCATTATCTTATCTATGACACCCTATGAAAGACATCATCCTGAAGTTTTAAAAGCAACGAGAAAGCAAAGAATTGCCAAAGGAAGTGGCAGAAGTGTTGAAGAAGTTAACAGGTTACTTAAACAATTTGAAGAAATGAAAAAAATGATGAAAATGGTAAGTTCTGGGAATATGAAAATGCCATTTTAAATAAGTTTAGATGGAGGAGATGGAAGCAATAACTTTAAGAGAAATTTTAAAAAAACAAGGTTTTTTAGAAAGTGATTTTCGTTTTTATGGGGAAGAGATTGCCAAGGTAGAATCCAATATAAAAAATGATAAAAAAGGGAAACTTATTTTAGTAACATCGACTTCTCCTACAAAATATGGAGAGGGAAAAACAACTCTTGCGATTAGTTTAAATGATGCTTTAAATAAATTAGGCCATAAAAGCATTGTTGCTCTTCGTGAACCTTCTTTAGGACCCGTTTTTGGAGTAAAAGGTGGTGCTTGTGGAGGAGGATGTGCCAAAATTGTACCGGAAGAAGAAATCAATCTTCATTTTACGGGAGATATACACGCCGTAACGACTGCTAATAATCTACTTTCTGCTATCATTGATAATCATATTTTTCAAGGAAATGAACTTGGAATTAACCCAAAAAGAATTACTCACGAAAGATGTATGGACTTGAATGACCGTAGTTTACGAAATGTAACCATTAATGGAGAAGAGGTTCATTTTAATATCAGTACGGCCTCTGAAATGATGGCAATTTTATGTTTAGCAAAAGGGGAAGAAGATTTAAAAAAACGTTTAGAAAATATTTTAGTAGGATATACTTATGATGGAAAAGAAGTGTTTGCTCGTGATTTACATTGTGTAAATGCCTTATATTTGCTTTTAAAGGATGCCTTAAAACCAAACATAGTGAAAACGCTAGAAGGAAATTTAGCACTTGTTCACGGAGGGCCTTTTGCTAATATTGCCCACGGAACGAATAGTATTCTTTCAACAAAATATGGACTTTATCATTTTCCTTATACTATTGTAGAAGCTGGTTTTGGAAGTGATATGGGGGCTTTAAAGTTTTATGATATTGTAGTGCGAAACAATAAAGATTTACTTCCTAATGTTGTAGTTATCAACACAACGATTCAAAGTTTAAAATACAATGGATATGGTTCTTTAGAAAAAGGACTCGAAAATTTAGATTATCATATTACTAATATGCAAAAATATAGTAGTAATTTATTAGTCGTTTTAAATAAACATCAAGAAGATACAGAAAATGAAATAGAATATGTAAAAGAATTTGTGAAAAATAAAAATATATTATTTAGTGTAAGTACGGGGTATCAAAAGGGAAGTAGTGGTACTTTAGATGCTGCAAAAAAGGTAGTAGAACTTTCAAAAATAGAGCCAATTTTCTTTTCTTATCCCTATGCTATAGAAGAGGATTTGAAGGTGAAAATCGAAAAATTTTGTACTCAAAGTTTTGGTGCTAAAAATATTATTTATACAAAAGAAGCAGAAGAAAAACTGTCTTTCCTAAATAATAGTCAGTATAAAGATTTACCGATATGTACTGCAAAAACACCAGCATCCATTACAGACAACGCAAAAGTTTTAGGGTATCCTAAAGATTTTACAATGACAGTGCGTGATATTAAACTTTTTAGTGGTGCAGGTTTTATTACAATCTATTTTGGCAATATTTTAACAATGCCCGGTTTAACTAAAGATGCAAATTATTTGAAGATGTAAGAGTGAAAATTAAATTTGGTGTAAATGTCATATGCACCATTTTTTTCTTGGCATAAAATACAACTAGAAAGGAAATGGTAGTAATGAAATTTAATCGTTGTCCAGATAAAAGTGTATTTCCAGAAGCAACTGATACCAATATAAAAATGGATATGAATATGGGAATAGGGATGGATTGTTGTATGCCAATGATGGGATGTTGTGAACCTCAAACTATGATGTGCCCACCAATTATGGAATGTCCACAAGTTAGATGCTGTCATAGAGTGATTAACTATGAAGTACCTCATATAATTCCATGCCATACCAAAACTATTACTCATCATGTATATAGACATACTTATCAACCATGCTTTAGTTATTCAGAAGAAAATGAAACAAGTGAAATATACGATCCAATGTGCTGTAAATAATCTCGGGAATTCTCGAGATTTTTCTTTGGAAAATAAAAAAATTATGATACAATAATTTACAGGTGGTAGTAGTGCAAAATAAAGGTTATACAATTCCAGAATTAATTGTTGTAATAGTAGTAGTAGGAATTTTTTCTCTAATTGCGATTAATAAAGCAAGTTACGCTTTTGTAGATGATGAAGTATTAACGGAAGAAACAGAAGAAATGATTTTAATTAAAACATCAACTGCTTATGCCAATAGTATTTTGGAAAATTTAAAAGTAGAGGATGTTTATGTAACAGGAAAAGATATTGAAGATGCTGGATTTTTAGTAGATGAGGAGCATACTTTGTCTAATGTAAAAATAAAACTTAGTTACAATGCCGATACGGATAGTGTAAAAGTGGAAATATTAAAATAGGTTATTTATGGCAATTACAAAAACAGATTTTATAAATTATACAAGATGTAAACGTTTCGTAGCATTAGAAGAAGTAAAACGTGAGAAACTAGAAGCAGATATTAGTTATGAAAATTATAAAGAACAAGAATTAAAAGAAAACTTAAGTGAAATTGTAGCAACTATTTATGATATGAATGAAGAAACTGGAGAAGAGACAGATTTAACAGAAAAAGTAGATCGTCAGTTGGAAGCAATGCTGGATTACTATAAACTAGTTGAGATTGAAGCCGGAAGGATTGCTACGAAAACATTTGGGGGAAATTCTATTTATGCGGAGGCAACAAAGGACCAAGAGTGCTTTGATTTTTCTATGCATGGGATTCGTTATTTATGTTATGTAGATATTTATAATGAAAGAGAAGATGTTATTCATATTATTGAAGTAAAAGCAACAACTAGTAAAAAGTATATGGAGTTAGTAGCAGGACATAAAAAATGTCCAAAATATTCTATTTGGGAGCGAATAAATAATATTAACTACTTGAAAGGAGAGATTCCTAACTATCCTTTAGAATCTGAAATGCCGATAGAAGACTACCAAAAAAAACGAGAAAAATTGTTTGATCGATACCGTTTAGGGCAATATGTTTACGATTTAGCGGTTCAAAGATACTTTATTGAGCATGAATATTTTAGTACACATACGGAAGAAAAATTAAAAAAGTTTCATTATTATTTAGGAGTTTTAAACGCGGAATATATATTTGATGGAACATATGAGGGGAAAACTCCAATTTACAATCCCGATGCAAATGGAAATGAGTTAATCACTTTCTTTGATATGACTCAAGTTACAGAAGAATACCAAAAGTTTGTCGATGCAGATAGAGAAAAATTAGAAAGATATTTAAATGAATTAGATGCGACTCCTTGCCCATTATGTATTTCTTGTGGGTATAAAAAAAGAGCAGAGTGTAAGTATTTTGCTCCTCTTTGTGGAAAAATGATTCCGAAAAAAAACTCAAGTCTAAGTTACATTCACAATGGCTTTGGTTTTGTAAGGGAAGATGGAACTCGTATTAAAGGGTTAGATTTAATTAACGAAGGATATGTAAATATGCTAGATATTCCCGAATCCTGGATTACAAAGAATTATCACTTGATTCAAAGAGAAAGTCTAGAATTTGATAAGGTATATGTGGATAAAGAAAAGATTGCGATGGGGTTAAAGCAACTCCAGTATCCCATTTATCACCTTGATTTTGAAACGATGCCTTGCCCTGTCCCAAGGTTTAGAGGAGAGTGGCCTTATATTCAATCTCCATTTGAATTTAGTTTGCATATAGAACGTGAACCTGGAGTTTGCGATAAAGAGAAGGACAATATTGTTTTCTTAGCCAAAACGCACGAAGATGAACGAGAAGATATGATTAAACTAATGCTAAAGTATATGGATCCTAATCAAGGAACTTTATTTGCCCAAAATGTTTCCTTTGAAAAAGGAAGAATTAAAGAGTTGGTGGGAATGTTTCCACAGTATAAAGAAGATTTAATGAAACTTTATAATCGAGGATTCGATTTGTTGTGGCTTGTGAATACCAATTCTAAAATGTATGAAGAGTTGGGATTTGATGAAGAAAGAGCAAAAACGTTTAATTTTTATGATAAACGATTATCCGGTTCTTTTTCTATAAAAAAGACACTTCCAGTTTTTAGTGATTTAAGTTATGATAACTTGGTTGTAAAAAATGGAACAGAGGCTATTGTTGAATATGCGAATTATGAGAAAATGAGTAAGGAAGAGTTTGCACTTAAATACCAAGCTTTAATTATTTATTGTCAACAAGATACTTGGGCAATGGTAGAAATTTTAAATGCTTTACGCGAACTTGTAAAAGATTTGTCAAAAAATGGTGAAAATGTTGTAATGTTTACATAATGTTTAGTATGATAGTATTGTAAGGATGTGATGATATGTTATACCCATCAATAGATAAGTTACTAAACATTGTAGATTCAAAATATAAACTTGTTCACGTAGCATCAATTCGTAGTAAACAAATGAGTGAAAAGAATCATTATCAAATGAAGGAAAGTGAATACTACAATAAAAAAGAACTAGGACGAGCACTCGAAGAAGTAGAAAAGGGTTTAATTACAATTAAAGAAGATTAACATATTTGGGGTTATAGACATAAAATACGTAAAAACTACTTGATAAATAATTTTGGTTATGTTATTATAATCTTGTTCTTTTGGGGAATTAGCTCAGCTGGCTAGAGCACCACGTTTGCACCGTGGGGGTCAAGGGTTCGAATCCCTTATTCTCCACCAAATTAGAACTTACCTCGTATTTACGGGGTTTTTATTTTGATAAAATATAAAATAAATAAAAGAAATTATTTTGGTAGAATCTGTTATTTAAAATAATTCTTTTTTTGTTATAATATTTCTTAAAGAAGGAATTTTTATGATACTAAATATAAGTGGGAGAACAGATATTGTTGCATTTTATACTCCGTGGTTACTAAACAGAATGAAAGAGGGATTTGTAGATGTTCGTAATCCAATGTATCCAAAAAAAGTGAGTCGTATTTATTTTTGTGATGTTGATTTACTTGTTTTTTGTACAAAAAATCCTTTGCCAATACTTCCTTTTTTAAAAGAGATAAAAATACCGATTATTTTTCAAGTAACACTTACTGCTTATAAAAAGGATATTGAACCAAATGTAATAGATAAAAAGAAAATTATTGAGGCAATTCAAGAAATTTCTCAAATTGTCAGAATAGAGAATACTTTTGTTAGGTATGATCCGATTTTACTTAATGATACTTATACAGTTGAATATCATATTAAGGCTTTTCAAAAATTATGCAGTGGTTTAGAAGGCTATGTAAAACATATTATTATTTCATTCGTAGATAACTATAAGAATGTAGAAAAGAATATGAATATTTTAAAGTTAAAAGGAATAACCCAAAACGAAATAGAAATTATTTGTAG
This sequence comes from uncultured Muribaculaceae bacterium, assembly GCA_964537805.1. GTDB lineage: Bacteria > Bacillota_I > Bacilli_A > RF39 > UBA660 > MGBC108787. The sequence continues at coordinate 7,707 of CAZIDI010000013.1, forward strand.
AAATTTTAGTCAAATAGCAAGTAAACATAATATTACAGTGCAAAGTTGTTATGAAGAAGATAAATTAGTACCCTATGGAATAATCAATGAACCTTGTGTATCAAAAGAATATGTTTTTAAATTAATTGGAAAGAAATATCCAAAATGGACTGCAAGAAAGTGCAATTGTGTTCGTATGGTCGATATAGGAGAGTATAATACTTGTAATCATTTGTGTAAATATTGTTATGCTAATTATAATGAAGGAAAAGTTAAAGAAAATATTTTAAAACATGATGTGCATTCCTCTTTGTTAATTGGTCATTTAGAAAGTGATGATGAAATAAGGAAAAGAGAAAAATAAAGATAGAGTATGATATAATACGAAAAAGGAGCATTTATTTATGACTTTAGAAAACGAATATAAGCTTTTAGTTGGTGGCTACTACGGAGTAATGGAGATGGATGAATATAAATTAAAAGAATATATTTTAAAAGATATTGAAGAATATATCAAAAATTTTGTTGCGTTAAATACTATTTTAAATTATGATTATAGTGGTGTTGCAGAAAATATTAAAGATACTGTTCCTTTAAAGGTAAAATTACAAGATAGTTTATTGACACTTCGAAAAATAAACGGCCCATTAGAACTTATATTAATGGTAAAAGCCAAAATAGAAGAATTAAAATAATTCTATTTACTGCCCTATAGCCAAGCGGTAAGGCATCGGATTCTGACTCCGACATTCCGTAGGTTCGAATCCTACTAGGGCAACCAAAAAGACTTTAGATAGTAGAAATACTATCTTTTCTTTTTACATATATTTATTGGGGGGTTGATAAATTGAATTATAAGTATTTTTATGAAAACGTAAATGGAAAAGACAATTATGGTTTAAAATATGTAAATGAGGATGAGGTTATGCTTATAAATGTAGTAAATATAAATTACAATTTCCACCACAATCACAAGATGTACAACCAGGATTAGAATATCTAATGCGCCCTTTGCCAATATTTGATAATCCAAAATATAAATCCGCTGGAAAACTAAAAGGTAAGGTTGCTATTATTACAGGGGAGATTCTGGAATTGGCAGAAGTGTTGCCGTTACATATGTGCGAGAAGGTGCAAAAGTTGTTATTGTTTATTTAAATGAGCATAAAGACGCTGTCGATACTAAAAATTATATTGAAATGCTTGGTGGAGAATGTATGTTTATAGCAGGAGATTTAAAAAATAAAAGTTTTTGTGAAAAAGTAGTAGAAGATACAATGAGACGTTTTGGCAAAATTGATATTTTAATTAATAATGCAGGTGTACAATATCAACAAAAAAGTTTATTAGATATTAGTGATGAACAATTTGATTGTACATTAAAGACCAATGTATACGCTATGTTTTATTTAACCAAAAGTGCTTTAAAGTATATGTTGCCAGGTTCTTCTATTATTAATTTAACTTCTATAACTACTTTTTATAGAGAACCAGAATTAATTGATTATGTAACTACAAAGGGGCAATTGTAGGATTTACTAGAAGTTTAGCTACTAACTTAGCAGACAAGAATATAAGAGTTAATGCAGTAGCACCAGGATATTTTTGGACTCCTTTGCAGCCGGCTTGTTGGGAAGCAGCCAAAATTCCTACATTGGGTTCTGATGCTCCAATGAAACGTGCGGGGGAACCATTCGAAATTGCTCCCATATTTGTTTATCTTGCAAGTGATGATGCTTCTTATACAACGGGGCAAGTACTGCATATTAACGGAGGATTATATAAGGGATAATGAATTTAAGTTTTCTTTTTTCTAAAATTGCATTATAATTTACAATAGAAGAGGCGAATAAAATGGATCAAGATAAGGAATTAAATTTAACATTGGTTAGTTATTTAAATATTAATAAAGAACTTGGAAATTTACAATCTGAATTAAATAATTTAATAATGGAAGAAATATCAAAAGAGGAAATTGAACATCTAATTAATATAATAGATGTTTTACAAAAAAAGATTAATGAAAATACTTTCCTTTTATTAAGAAAAACAAAATTAAAAGAACCAAATTTAAGAGGTTATTTAAGTGTGAATCACGAATTGGATAATCTTAAAAATGAACTTAATTTTTTATCCATAAATAAATTGTTAAAGGAACAGGTAAAAAAACAAATTTATTTTATTTCCTTAATGCGCAAAAGCATTGTTGAAAATACTCAATTTTTAATAAATAGATTGGATTTTGATGAAGAAAAAGCAAATTTGTGTGACTCTTTACTTGAAAATATTTTAAGAGAAAATGAAGCATATAATTTGGAAATCGATTCAAAAGATGATGAGTATGTTTCTAAAATATAAATTATTTTTTAATTAAAAAATATATTAATTAAAAAATAAGACAAAATGTAAAATATGTGATAGACTTATTTCTAAGGGAGGAAATGGTAATGGAAAAGAAAAATACTGAGATATCATCTTTAGTAAAATTAAGTGTCTGTATAAAAAAAATTTCTGAAAAGAATGAATATTTAAAAGATGACGATTTATTGCAAATTACGAAAGATTTAATTCAAATTAAAGAGGAAATAGAAAGAGATTTATCTTCTGCTTTAGATATTATTAAAGAAATGAAATTAGTAGTACATAATAGCAATATGGAATCCAAGGGTGGCATAATTACAAGTGACAATACCGATGATTTAGATCACGGTTTTAATGGTACACCATTAGGAAGATAACAGCAAGTATGATTAGTTATTTACAAATGTAAATAACTTTTTTTTAGTCACTTCACTGTCACACAGGCTTCATATACTTAATGGGTAGAAAGGAAAGATTATATGGAAATATTAAGAGTAGAAGATTTAACAAAAACCTATGGAAATGGAGAAGAACAGATTCATGCAGTGAATCATATCAATTTTTCAGTAGAAAAAGGAGAATTTGTTGCCATTGTGGGCTCTAGTGGAAGTGGAAAGTCAACTCTTTTACATTTACTCGGAGGAGTTGATCGACCAGACTCTGGGAAAGTAATTATTGATGGCAAAGACATTTACCAATTAAGTGATGATAATTTAGCTATATTTAGAAGAAGACAAATTGGTATCATTTATCAGTTTTATAATTTAATTCCTATCTTAAATGTAAAAGAAAATATTATGCTTCCATGTGATTTAGATGGAGCAAGTGTATCAAATGATCGTTTAAATGAGGTACTAGATACACTAAATCTTACTTCAAGAAGTACCCATTTGCCTTTTTTGTGCCCAATTTGCCTATAGAAAATAGGGAAAAAAGAGAAAATTAGTAAAAATAAAAAAAGTAGCAATTTATAATACAACTTCGATGATCTGTTTAAACAAAACTTTATCCTTATTTTTAAGGGTAATTTTTTTATATGTATAATCAATTTCTAAAATAGAAGAGGTTGTCGTTTTAATATAGCCATTTTGGTATATCTTTAAAGTAACTTCTACTTGCTCATAAAATGCTTCTACTAACTTTTCTTCTATTTCTTGTTGCTGTTCTAAGGAAAGAATAGGTTTTGGTATTTTACTTTTTTCCTGCAAAATAGAATTAATTACTTTTTTGCTAGGAGTTAAGCTTTCAAAAGGGAGCCATTTTATAATTCCTCTATCTTTATTCATGATGCCCTCCAATCTTTTCATTTCGCGAAATCGCCGTAGAATCCTCTAGTAAGTTAGAGGCTTTTAAAATACTATTTTTCCCAAATTTTGTTTTTACTTCATCTAATGCTTTATTGATTTCTTGTTTCTTCTTGGTAGTATCATAATCTTCAAATAAATTGAGTTGTGTTCCTAAATTTTTGCTTAAATTTCCAAGACTAATACTTACTTTTCTTACGGGTAAGTTTTCATAATAACGATCAAATAGTAAAAAACAAACATTTTTTATTATTCCTTCATCGCTTGTAGGTACTTCTATTTTGGTATGGTGATAAAAGCCATCTTGAATGGTTTTAGAGTATTGAATTCCAAGTCCAATACAAGAAGTTTCGTACATATTTTCACGAAGACGAGATGCTAAAACTTCTACCATTTCTTCGATAATAAGTTTGGTATTTTCGGCATAATAATCTTTAAACAAAACTTGGCTATGACTAAATGATTTTTCTTGCTTTATATTTTGAAAATCACAAATACGGGAACTATCTATGCCGTTTGCGTGATTCCAAAGTTCAAGACCCATAATGCCGAATTTATCTTTTAGTTTGTTTTTATCATACAAAGCAAGGTCTTTTATTGTAAATATCCCTAATACATTTAAACGTTTTTCTAAACGAGGTCCAATTCCCCACATTTTGGATAGAGGAGAAATACCCCATAATTTTGTTTGAACATCCTCATAAGTCCACTTTGCAATGCAATCTTTCATATGCTTGGCTTCTATGTCCATCGAAACTTTAGCTAGTAACATATTAGGACCAATGCCACACGTTGCCGTAAGTCCAGTGCGCTTTTTTACTTCATTTAATATTTCTAAAGCTAGTTCATAATCATTTTTCTTATAGAAATGTAAATAATCGGTGACATCTAAAAAACATTCATCAATAGAGTAGATATGTAAGTCTTCTTTTGCTACATAATCTAAATAAATACTTACCACTTCTTTGGATTTTTCTAAATAAAGTTTCATTCTGGGATTAACAATAGTATATTTGATATTTTTAGGGATTTCATAAAGCCTCGTTCTTCCTTTAATTCCTTGTTCTTTTAAGTAAGGAGTAACGGCTAGGGTAATGGCTCCGTTTCCTTGATTTTTATTCGCAACAACAAGAGGGGTTGAAAAAGGATCTAAACCACGGTTTATACATTCACAAGAAGCAAAGAAACTTTTTAAATCAATACATAAAAAATGATGAACTTTTTCCATATTTTTCCTCCGAACAAACGTTTCTATTAAAATTATAGCAAATGTATAAAAGAATGCAACTGGTAAGTTTTAACAAAAGGTAAATTTGAAGTAATAAAAATTTAGTTTAAAAAGTATTTAACCATATTGAGAACTTTTATCTAAAAATTTACAACCATATGTCAATTTGACAGGGAAGTTTAAAAGAGTGTATTCTAATAATAGAGAAGGAGATTATATGAAAAAAGTTTTAATGATTTTTGGGGTAACATCATTAACTTCAAAAAAATTAGTATGTAAATCAAGTGAAGGAAATATTACCATTATGTATAATGATAAAACAATAAAAGGATACACAGCAAATGGTTTATCTTATGATTTAGATGGACAGAAAAAATATGCAGAACAAGTAGGAATAGATGCTTATATCAAAGAATTTGCAAATTGGTTTAAAACAAATACCACAGGAAGTTGTGAGGCTAAATAATGTTAACAAAAGAACAAGTGTTACAAAATGCTATTGTGGAATTAAATAAAGAAAATCAACCTTTTGAAATTTATGTGGAAAGTGGTGATACTATTGTTGCTAAATGGAAATGGATGGATGCTCGCTTTTTTTCTTTACAAGATGTTACAGACGAAATAAAAGAATTTACATTCCAAGTTACTTTAGATGATAAAGGAAGATGGCATGAAAAAGATTCTAGTAAAAATTTTACTTCTAATTTTAATTTTAGAGAAGGAAAAATTTCTATGGGTTCTCAATCTTTTCATGGAAATAGTGTAGGTAAATCTTTTACAATTGGAATTGGAAAGAATAAAAAGGCAGGAGAAACAGGGGTCGTATCTTTTTCCTTTGATACAAAAATAATAAAAGAACCAATTCGAGAATATTTAAAAAAATGCGGTTGGAAAAAAGCGGGATTATTTTCATAAAAATAAGTAAAAGAAAGTAGAAGTATATCTTTTTTCTTTCGTTTATGAAATTTTTTAATAAAGGAATGATTTTTATGTATGGTAAAAAAGCAGCAGTTTTATGGAGCGGACTTCATTCCATAGCAGACACATTAGAAGAAAAATTACTTCTTACCTTTAATGAAGTCCAGTATTTATTTTGGGTAAATTTGATGATTGGTATTTTTGTGTGTATTTTTTCTTTATTTGGCCATATTGAAATATCCCTAATTTCCTTTTTTGTTATTATTTTATATGCCTTCGCAATGGTAGGTGGAGATTTTTGTTATGCCAAAGCCATTCAAACACTTCCAATTGGCCTTGCTAATTTAGTGGATTCGGGAAGTTTGTTTTTAATTTTACTTTGTGATATCTTTTTAGGGTATATAAAACCAAAATTGATTTTCCTAATTTTATTTGCAATCTTTTTTGTTTCTATTTATGTTTTTTCGTATGAAACCAATAAAATGAAAAATGAAATTAAGAATAAAAAAATTGATTTAAAAAATATTTTTATTTTAATTACTTCTACTATTTTTTATGCTTCTGAACCTTATTTTTTAAAACTTGCTACTAGTAAAGGTGGAAATGAATATGGTATTAATTTAGTCTTTTATTTGGTAGCCATTCCCATTTATTATTTTTTATTCCTTTATGAAAAGAAAAAACAAAAAATAGAGCCTTTACAAAAGAAAGAGAAAAAAACCTTTTTTGGAACTGTAATTGTATTAGGGGGTATTTATGGAGTTACTACGATTTTAAGTACACTTGCTTATGCTTTTGGTACACCCATTATTATTACTTTACTGATGAAGTTACAACTTTTCTTAGTTGTTGTGATTTCCGTATTTAGAAAAACAGACAAGATGAACTGGAAGAAACTTGTATCTTTACTTGTGGGAGTTATTTGCATCGTTTTGATGACTTTAATGAGTTAATAGAGAATAAAATGAAGTAAGAGGAAAGTGTATGATTGAAAAATTAAAAAGTTTACAAAACCTAGAAATACTAGAAGAGGTAGATGTAAAAGATTATACTACCTTTAAAATAAGTTGTATTGCCAAATTTCTTGTAAAGCCAAAAGAGAAAGAGGCATTAATTGCGCTGCTTACATTATTAAGGGATAACCATATTCGTTACAAGGTCATTGGAAAAGGCTCCAACTTGGTGTTTGTAAATCCTACTTTTGATGGTGTTTTAATTTCTTTAGAATACTTTCATCATTTTAAAGTAGAAAAAAATAAAGTAACAGTAGGAGCAGGATATTCTTTATTAAAATTGTCTTTAGAAACAGCCAAGTTAGGACTTAGTGGTTTAGAATTTGCAAGTGGAATTCCGGGAAGTGTAGGAGGAAGTCTTGTTAATAATGCCGGGGCTTATGGAAGTGATATGAGTAAGGTTGTGAAAAGTGCTAAAATACTGATGCCAAATTATGAAATAAAAACATTTACGAATGAAGAAATACAATTTAATTATCGTAGTTCGTTTTTACAATATAAAAATGATTATATTTGTTTAGAAGTAGAGTTTTTATTAGAGAACAAAAATGCCGAAGAAATTATGGAAGTTATTAAAACGAGAAAAGCAAAAAGAATAGAAACACAACCACTAGAGTATCCTTCTGCTGGAAGTGTATTTCGAAATCCTCAAGGAGATTATGCAGGACGAATTGTTGAAGAAATGGGTTTTAAAGGGAAAAAACAAGGTGGAGCAGAGGTAAGTCAGAAGCACGCCAACTTCATTATTAATACTGGAAATGCTACTGGAAAAGATATACAAGAACTTATTTTTAAAATCAAAGATGCTGTAAAGCAAGAATATAATATTGATTTCGTATATGAACAAGAATTTGTGGAATAGTCCGCATTTTTTTGTTGGCAATTTTGCTCTAGTAGGACTAAAATATAGTCACTTTTAAAAAAGGAGAAAAAAGAAAATAACTATAAAAGAAATCAAAGATTTAAGAAAAGGAATAACAAAAGAAGAATTAAGAAAAAGAATAGCGAGTATTGCAGCAGTTTCTTTGGGAGTAGTACTTACTTTAGAAAGTTTTTCCTATGAGAATTATAAAGAAGAACAATTAAAAATGAAAGAAAAAAATCATAGTTTATTATCTTATGAAGTATTGGTTGAAAATTGTTCTGATGGAACTGTAAAACATCATTTTGTTAATGCAAATGGCATAGGTGATGATGTTTCCTATAAAGAATGTGGACAATATACTGAGCAAGTTTATGAATATCATGGGGTTACCGATAAAGATTTTTTAGTTTCTTACTCAGAAATATTTTATAAAACGGCAAGTGATTTTAAATATAATGAAATGCCAAAGACAGATGGAAGATATATTTTTGACTATAATGTACCTTATTACGTAATGGATGTAATGGACTTATCTTTACCAAAAGAATACTCTTTTGAAGAACTTTATAGCATTAATGAGTTAAAAGAATTAGAAGAAAAATTAGATGCTTCTATTTATGAAAAAAATCTAAATAAAAATTGTTATATTTCTGATTTGTTTTTAGCAAAAGTTAATGGCAAATTTATGTGTTTTGATAGTTCTGGATTTCCTATACCAGTAGATGAGACAATTGATGAAACAGATGTTACTAAATTACGTCGAGTTTATTATTCCCCTAGTATAGAAAATGATTTAATCAATTTAAAATTAAGTAGCGGAATGACTGAAGTGGAAGAAGCAGTAATAAATTATAGTGTATATAATGGTAAATTGGTTTTTGAAGATATTACTTCTTTAGATCAAAGTGTACGAAATGATTTAAGGGGTGGTACTTTTGAAGTACAAAATATATATGATTATTTAACGGATGAGCAAATTTACAATGGAATAGTAACTTACGAAGAGGTTATTCAAATTTTAGATGAATTAAATGAAAAAGATTATCAACCTACAAGATAAATAATAAAATTTTGTATTTAATGTACAAAGTTTTTTATTTGCTCTACAAACAAGGAGTAATTTTTGTTATACTTAGATTATGATGGAATTAAAAAGAGAAAAATGGACAAAAGAAATATATCAAGAATATGTAGAATATTTAAAAAGTTTAAAAGATGAGAAATACAAAGAGTTTCATAGTAAACTTACGACAACGAAATATGAAATTTTAGGAATAAGAGTACCGATGCAAAGAAAGATTGCTAAAAGTATTAGTAAAGGAGATATTCCTTCCTTTTTAAAGTGCTCACAAAATAATTATTATGAAGAAGTGATGATTAAAGGTTTTGTATTAGGATATATTAAGGAGAAAGAAGTTTTATTAAAATATATAGAGGATTATATTCCTTTGATTGATAA
>CAZIDI010000014.1:0-16545 GCA_964537805.1 uncultured Muribaculaceae bacterium
CTTCTGTCATCGCAACCACAATATCGCCGTTTCTGGCTACTTTTTGTTTTTGTACAATAACATAATCTTCATCAAAAATTCCTTTGTTAATCATAGATTCACCACTAACGTGAAGAGCAAATACGATTTCTTTTCGAGGGACTAAAGAAGCGGGAATATTAAAAAATTCGTTTGGTTGTTCAATGGCTTCAATGGGACTACCTGCAGTAATTTTTCCAAGTAGAGGAATTTTAATGACATCTTCGTCCTTTTCTACATACTCATTTTCAACTAATATTTCAATGGTTCTAAACTTATTGTTACTTGTCTTAATCACTCCGGCTTGTTCTAGATTTTTAATATGAGCGTGAACGGTTGCTGGGCTCGAAAGCCCTAAACCAGCACAAATCTCACGAATAGCGGGTGGATACCCGTGCATAGCTGTATATTTCTTTATAAAATTTAAGACTTCTGTTTGCTTTACTGTTAATTCTTTCATTAAGATCTTAACCTCCAATATCATGTTAACATAGAAAGTGTAAAAAGTCAAACAAATGTTCACAAAACACATTGACACGAACAAATATACGTGTTATTCTGAATACAGAAAGAAGGAATGTAGAATGAAAAAATTATGGACAAAATATTGTGGAGCCATTATGCTCTACTCGGTGATTATCTTGGGTGTAGTTGTATTAAACGCTAGATTTAAGTATTTAAATGAATTAGAAAACGTAGAAGAAAGGAACTACTATGTAGTAGCAATGGGTGATTAAGATGAATTTAAGTAAAGAACAAGTATTATTTTCCATTTCTCGAGAAGATAGTTTAGATTTAATTCAAAAATATGTGGAAGAAAATGTTGTTGTAGATACTTTTGACAAAAAAGATATTTCTAGTGAAATGTTTCGTTTGTTTTTCAATGTGATTGAATTAGGAAAAGAAGTAAGAACTTCTTTAAAAGACCAAGATTACCAAAACACCGAACTCAAACTCGCCGATATATTCCTCGTACTCATCTCGATTTGTAATAGTTTACATATCAATTTATTTGATGCCTTACAAGAAAAAGAACAAGTTTTAAATGGAAAAGTTGCAAAATGGTTTTAATCTTTTCCATTTTTTGTTATACTTATTTAAAGAATAGGTAGGGAAATTTATGAACAATAACGACTTTAATGCTATAGCAGAAATAAAAGCACTTGCTTTAGATATGATCAGCAATGCCAAAAGTGGGTATTCAGGAATTGTATTATCAGGAGCTCCTATTTTATATACACTTTATGCAAGACATATGATGTTTCATCCAGAAAATCCAGGATGGTTAAACCGAGATCGTTTTGTGTTATCTTCTTCCCATGCCTCTGCCTTGTTATATGCAACTTTACATATGTGCGGATTTAATATAACGAAAGAAGATTTAAAACAATATAGAAGTATCGATTCCAATTTACCAGGAAGCCCCGAATGTGAAATAACCCCTGGGGTAGATGTATCTACTTCTACACCAGGAATGGGAATAGCAAATGCTGTTGGAATGGCTCTAGCAGAAAGATACATTGAAAATATAATTAAAAGCGAAGATGCAGAAGAAGAATTAATCGATTATCGTACTTATGTGTATTGTAGTGATATCGATTTAATGAAAGGCGTATCTTATGAAGCAGCATCTTTTGCAGGAGCCCAAAAACTAGATAAATTAATGATTCTATGTGATGTTTCTAAAGTAACCAATGATGGAGCCGTAACAGATCATTTTGTAGAAGATTTAGAAAGTCGTTTTGAAGCAGTGGGATTCTATACTGATACCATTAAAGATACCGAAAATTTAAAAAATATAGATAAAGCCATTACAAATGCAAAAAAAAGTAAAAAGCCTTCTGTATTATTCTTTCATACAATTCTAGGAAAAGGAAGTCGTAATGAAAACAAAAATGTTGCTTTTGAAGGGCCATTAAGTGATGATGATATTTTTGCTATTAAAAGAAATTTAAATATTACAGTTGCTCCTTTTGAAGTCCGTAAAGACTCCATTGTACACGTAAGAAACTTAATCAATGAACGAGTAGGTAATAAATATAATACTTATGTGGAATATTTTAATAAAGTGAAATCTTCAGCCAATGGTCGCCTTTTAAATGTACTAAGAATGCTTACCAATAAAGATTTTCAAATTCCTTTTGAAAGTTTAAACTTTAAAGTAAATGATACGTATAACGAGAGTTTATTACAAACCAACCATAAAATTTTAAATTTAGTTGCCTCTAAATCGGAACTTCTTTTAGGGGGAAGTGCAGATATGGCATCTACTACCAAAGCTTATATGAATAATACTAGCGTACAAACTCCTTTAAAACCACTTGGAAGAAATATGAATTTCGGTCAAAGAGAGGAAATGATGGCAGGAATTTTAAACGGAATGTCTATCAGTGGACTTAAAACCTATGCCAGTACCAAACTTATGAATGTAGATAGTATGAAACCCTCTATTCGAATGAGTGCTTTTATGAATTTACCCGTTACTTATATCTTTACCCATGATGGCCTAGACAATAGTGAAAATGGTTCTGCAAATGTACCAATAGAACAACTAAGTGAATTGAGAAGCATTCCTAATATGGTAACCTTCCGCCCAAGCGATATTAATGAAACTTTAGGTGTATGGGAATATATTTGTAAAAATAAAAAACCGGTTAGTATTGTTTTAAGTAAAAATAGTATGCCAAAACTACCCAATACCCATCCTAAAATGGTAATGCGAGGGGGCTATATAGTAAAGAAAGAAGAAAAACGTTTAGATGGCATTATTATTGCTACTGGAAAAGAAGTTTTAGATGCTTTAAATATTGCTATTGAACTTAGAAGTGAAAACTTAGATATTCGTGTCGTTTCGATGCCAAGTGTGGAACTTTTCTTAAAAGAAGATAAAACCTATCAAGAAGGAGTACTTCCTAAAAATGTAAGAACGATTGTAATAGAACCTTCAAGTAAACTTGGTTGGGGCTTATTTGTAAGTGATGAAAAGTATATTTTAGGATTAAATGATTTTGCTTACAGTGGCCCAACGAATGAATCCATAAAAAAATGTAATTTTGATTATGAAAATTTAAAAATGAAAGTAGCAAGATTATTACTAAATAAGTAGTTTGCTTCTTTTTTTTTGACAATTTTTTTAAGTTTTACGTTTTATACTAAAATTGGTGAAGTAAAATGCGAACATTCTATATTTTTAAAGTGAAAGAAGAATATGCTATTCTTACGAAAAATAATCCTTATCAACTATTTCGTATGTTAGAGTTTATTTATAATTTGGATAAAGAGGAGATAAGCCGTGGAGCAGAGTTATTTTATAAAATGATTGAAAAATTAAATAGCAAATCATTAGACATTCAGTTGTTTAAAAAGCATCGGGAAAATTACTTTTATACAAAATTTAAAAATATTCACCAAGTCAATAATATTTACAAAAAAGAAGAATCCAAATTAGTAGTTCACAATCATTATTTGCTTTTAGAAAGCACCATTATTAAACCGACATTTTTAGAGGATTTAAAATCAATAGGCAATCTATTTTTGTGCGATTTTGAAAATAAAGATTATTTTTGGTTAGAAAAATTGGCGGTATAAACTTTACAAAAAGGCATATTTTTTAGTACAATGAAAATACAAAAGGAGGAACATTATGTTACACGATATTTTATTGATTCTTCTTGGATTAGTCGTTGGATTGGTAATAGGTTTTTTTGGCGCTCGTTTTGCAATGAAAAAATATATGCAAAAAAATCCTCCCATTAATGAAAAAATGATAGAAGCGATGATGAGTAGTATGGGCAGAAAACCAAGTCAAAAACAAGTAAACCAAGTTATGAAACAAATGAATAAGTTTATGTAAAAGAAAAAGAAAATTTTTTCTTTTTTTTGTTTTAAATAGCATAATAATTTGACTTGATTTGTAAAATAGAATATGGTATTCTTATTTATAGAATAAAAGGTGGTGGGAAGATGGAATTCCTATATAAACTTTATAGCAATAATTATTTTGGAATAGGCTTATTTATAGTGATTACCATACTAGCATTTGCGTTTTTAGTTATTTTATTCTTTGGTAAAAAAGATGAAAAAGCAAGAATAGCAGAAGAAAAGGAAAAAGAATTACAACAACAAAAAGAAGAACTGGAAGATAAAACAGTAGAAGAACCAAGTATTGAAATGGCGACTTTAGAGCCAATTATACTTGAAGAAAAACAAGTTTTAGAAAGTACAAATGCGGAAGAAGAATTAAAAGAAAACCCAGTAGAAGAATCTATTTTTAATAAAGAGATAATATTAGAAGAAACAAATGTAGAAAAGCCAAATGAAGAGTCTTTGTATTTTGAAGAAACTCCTAAAGAAGAGATGGATCCATTTGTAACTAGCAATATTGTTCTAAATACTGACTATATAGCAGATGAAGATTCTAAAGAACAAGAAGATTTATCTCAATCTTCCGATATATACAATTTAAATTCTTTAATAAAAGAAGATGAAATCGAAAATAACGAAGAAGAATCTATAGATGATGTTTTAAATAAATATGATGCTATTGAAGAAACAATTTTGGATGAGTCTACTCGTAATGCTCCTGTAGAAGACAATACTCCAATTGTAGAGGAAAATGATTTTGTTGACATTAATACTTCTGATGATTCAATAAAAAAGACAACCACTCCATTTAGTTCAGTTTATTTGACAAAAGAAGAAGCAGATATAAATACAGAAGATATTATTGAAGAACCTAAACCAACAATACCAAATCGTACTGCATTTGAAATGCCTAAAAGGGTAGATTTACCAAAAAGAAGTGCAAACACTATTAAGGAAAGTATTATTTCTTCTTTAAGAGAAGAAAAAGAAAATGAGGAATAAAAAATTAGTTCTTATGTATAGGAACTAATTTTTTTATGGTGAATTAAATGAAATAAGAGCAAAGGAATTGTAACGAAAAATACAATTGCTATAAATATAGGGAAAAAATAATATATATAAACTTCATTTGTATAATATTTTCCAATAAATAAAGAAGAAAGTAAAAAACCTATTGTGATGATAATGGCATGTATAATTCCTTTTCCTTTTTGAGGAATTAATTCTTTTATCATTAATGAAGACATAGATAAATAAATAAATACATCAAAGATCCAAGACAATGCCACAATATTTTCAATTTTTTCAATAAAATCTAATAATTTAATTTCTTTTAAAATGATATATTCTGGGAATCTATAAATACTTGCCAAAATAGGACCCACTATAGCAATAATTAAAAACATTTTGAAAATTAAAGTAAATGATCCAAAAAGATAAGGTGCTGTACTATTACTTTTATTCGTAACTAACATAAGAATGGATGGAGTAACCGATAAAGATGTATAATAAAATACACATTTTAGAAAATCAAAAATGGGTGTTACAAATAAAGGAGAAATATTATCAAGATTTGCGTACCCACATAATGCAAGTAATGAAGAAATTGTTAAAAAAACAGAAATAGGAAATAGGCAAGTGGCAACTCGGAATGTAGTTTTAGGTCCGTTTTTGACAATTCGTATAAGAAGAAATAGAAGAGGTAGAGAAATAAACCAAAGGGGAGTACGGATTAAAAAGAAAGAAGAAGCAAATAACTGCATAAAGGTAAGTCCCTCACAAAGAAGAGAAAATGCAAAGAGTATCAAAACAATTCTTATAAAAATTCCGATTCCTTTCATTTCCTTTAGGACATCACTTAATGATTTTTCACCCTTATATTTTTGAATCTTATTAATTAAAAAGATAAAGAGTATACCAATTAGAGTTCCTACTAGAAAGGCTAAAATACTATCTTGGTTAGATAAACCCATAATCGCGGAGAAGCCAATTCCTAAAAATAAAGCCCTAGATAAAAAGTAACTTACTGAAAAATTTTCTAATTTACTTGTCATTGTTCCACCTCAAATATAAGTCCATTTCGATTTATAATGGCTTTTGTATCATATGTATAATTTAGTTTTTTAAAGTCAATATCTTTTTTATATTTTTGATAATAAATCTGTTTAATTTTTAAGATATCACTATCGTACTTGATTGATTTTTCCATTACGCTTTGCATATCTTGTTTTAATTTTTCTTTTACTTTGTCTTGAATACTTGTATAAGTATAAGCCTCTTTAAAATTCATTTTACAATGGTTTTCAATAACATTGACTTCTACTTCAGAAGAAATTTTTACATTTGTATTTTCAATTTCAATTCCTGATTTCGGCTTATTAAAGGTGGACAAAATAATAAAATTTTCCTCATCGTTGGGGCAAGCAATCTTAAAATGAATTTCTTTAGAATCTCCTGTCATTACTTTAAAAGTAGCTGATTCCTTTTCATTTAAAAAGGCTTGCATTTCGTAATTTTTAAAAATAGCAATGGGTCCAAGTTTTAAAATGCCATTTTCAATTTCGATAGAAGAAACATAAGTATCTTTTCTTGGGTCAATAATGTTTGTAACAAACTTTTCATAGTTTAAATCCACTGCGATATTATTGGAAAATAATGAACTATCAATGAGTTCTGCAATCGCATTACTAACTACCGGATTATTTACATCTGTATTTTGTAAAACTTCAAAAGCGGAAGTATCTTTTGCAATGGTAAGATAAAATATATTACGTATATGATTATCACGAAGTAAAAAGTCAATCATTTCTTCCACGTGATTCCTAGCCACCTCTTCATTCATAATAATGGTTTTTAAATGGGCTAGATAAGGAATCTTGGCTATTTCTAAAGAAGCATCAGAAAATGCTTCAGCCAAAGAACTGCCACTTCCCTTTACAAGATAGACTTTCTCGGCATCTGGGTTTTCTTCTTTATTGGCTGTATTTAGTATTTCAAAAGCCACTTGAAATGTATTTTCTTGATAATCAATAGAGATTCCTGATACAATGGCCATATCATTTAATTCTGTATAATCATAACAGCCACTTGTGAAAAAAAGAATAGAAATGAAGAGTAAAATTGTTTTTTTCATACTTCTTTACTCCTTTCTTTAATCTGATTTTTCTTTGCAAGTATTTTGCTTCGTTTGGTATCATTTTTATATTTGACTTTAAACAATGTCTTTTTAATATACGTAAAATCAAAAGGAACAATTGGGTAATAATATGGTTTTCCTGCTGATTTAACACTCGTAATATGAATGAAGAAATAAATAAGGGCAAGAGCTATACCATATAAACCATACATAGAAGCAAGAATTAAAAAGATGAAACGAAAGTACCTAATGGCATTAATGACTTCCAGTTCTGTAAAAATTAAACTGGTAATATAAGTAAAAGCAATAATGATAATCATAATCGGACTCACAATACCTGCAGAAACGGCTGCTTCTCCTAAAATTAAAGCCCCTAGTATAGAAATTGCACTTCCATAACTATTGGGGAATCTAAGATCACTTTCTCGTAAAATCTCACAGACAACAATCATCACTATCGCTTCGATAATAGTGGGAAAAGGTACACCATCATTTTGACCAGCAAAATTAACAAGCAAACTTGTTGGAATTGTTTCCATATTGTAATTTACAAGAGCAATGTAAATACCAGGAATCATCATTGTCAAGAAAAAGGAAGCAAAACGTAAAATCTTTAAAAAATTGACATTCACGTTTCGGTTGTAATTGTCGACAACGGGATTAATAAAATCAGCAAAAAAAGAAGGTAAAATTAAGACAAAAGGAGAGGTATCGACCATAATACAGACTTTTCCTTCTAAAAGAGCAGTGGCAATGACATCAGGCCTTTCACTTTGTGAAATGGTTGGAAAAGGAGTATTTTCATCTTCGGATAAAATATTGGCGATATTTCCGGCATCAATAATTCCATCCACATCAATTTTAGAAAGTTTATCTTTGATAATACTTACTAGACTTTGATCCGTGATATCATCAAAATATAAAATTTGTACTTTGGTATTAGTCTTTCTTCCCATCGTTAAGTCATCACTTTTTAAATGACTGGATTTAATTCTACGTTTTAAAAGCCCCAAATTGATTTGGATATTTTCCGTAAAAGCATCACTCGGCCCATAAATCGATTTTTGTACCTCAGGAACACTAACACTACGATTAATATCGGCTTTTGTTTCAAACCCTAAAATTTCTTTGGCTGTTAAAACAATCGTAAACCCATTGGTTAAATAATATTCCACTTGGTCGACTTCTTTTATCTTTACCGTATTCGGCCCTGGAATAATACTTTCAATATTGTATTTCTTAACCCCTTTTAAATTGTTAATGGATGTTAATTGTTTTAAAATATAATCGTTTACTTTGTCACTACCCGTAACACTTTCTAAGTAAATAACATAAATATCTTTAAATTGTTTTGTTTTAATTTTTTTGACAATAAAGTCTGTATTTTTTTTAAATTCTTCTTGTAATCTTTTTAAGATTTTCTCTTGCATATATTTCACCATTTTTAGTATGAGCGAAAAAAATTAGGGTATACCTAATTTCTAGTGTATAATAAAGTTGGTGTTAGTATGAAGAAAGTAGAAATTGAAAAAATGGATCATCAAGGAAGGGGAATAGGCTATATAGAGAAAAAAGTAACGTTTGTTAAAAATGCTTTGCCTAAAGAAATTGTAAATGTAAGTATTTTAAAAGAAACGAAAAAATACAATATTGGAAAAGTAGTAGAGTATTTAAATATAAGTGAAAAACGTGTTGCTCCTTTCTGCCCGTATTTTACTATTTGTGGGGGTTGTGATTTAGAGCATATGTCCTATTCTGATACCTTAAAATATAAAGGGGAAAAAGTCGAAAATATTTTAACGAAAGAAAAAATACCCTTTCCAAAAATAGAAGTCATTCAAAATCCAAGCCCTAAAAATTATCGTAATAAACTTTCTTTAAAAATTGTAAAAGAAAAAATTGGCTTTTATGAAGAAAATAGCCATACACTTATTGAAATTAGCGAGTGCCCAATAGCAAGCGCCTCTATAAATAAGTGCTTACAAAATCTAAAAAGTTTACAAATTCAAAATGGAAATGTTACCATTCGTTCTAATTTGAACGAAGAAATTCTTCTTATATTAGAAACGGAAGAAGAAGTACATTTTAAAATAGAGAACTTTAAAGAAAATAAAATAGTAGGTGTTTTATTAAACGATAAAACAATTTATGGACAGCCTTTCTTTTATGAACGAATGAATGGGTTCTTATTTAAAGTAAGTTATGATGCTTTCTTTCAAGTAAATCATTCTGTCGCTTCTCATATGTTTTCCCTTATTAATGAGAACATAGAAAGTGGAAGTATAGTACTTGATTTATATGCTGGGGTAGGAACTCTTGGATTGGTGGCAAGTAAAAAAGCAAGTAAAGTTTATAGCATCGAAATTGTAAAAAATGCAGTTTTAGATAACGTAGAAAATAAAAAGTTGAACAAATGTGAAAATGTTTTTCCAATGTTTGGAGATGTTGAAAAAGTACTTTTCAAAATAAATGAAAACTTTGCTACAATCTTAATTGACCCCCCAAGAAAAGGATTAAGTAAAGAAACTAGAAATATTATATTAAAAAGTAACGCCAGAAAAATAATTTACATTTCTTGTAATCCTTTAACCCTTGCAAGAGATTTAAAAGAATTGACAGAAAAATATGAAATTAAAAAATTTTTTATCTTGGATATGTTTAGTTACACGCATCACGTAGAATCATTTTGCATATTAGAAAGAAGGTAATCTATGAATTATGAACTAAAGGAACTTAATTTAAATATGTTTAACGAAATATATGAAATGTATCAAGATATCCCTGATGGAGAAAATGGTCAATCTAATGAAGCATATGGAATGAATAAAGAACAATTTAAAGAATTTTAAAAGAAGAGGAGACAATCCGTAAAGGGAGAAAAAAATATACTTGGGAATTTATTTTGCAGAAATAAGATAATATTTTCTTTAAAAAAATTTGCCATACAAAGTAAAAATGAAAATAAAAAAGAAATTTGCCAATTTACGATGTATATATAATAGTAGAGAGATGATAAAAAAATTAGTAGAAAGGAAATAAAATGAGTAATAAAGTAACAACAATTATGAATGTCAAAGATAAAGAAATTAGAGTAATAAGAGTAGAAAACGAAGATTACATTTCTTTAACAGATTTAGCAAGGTATAAAAATTCAAAAGATCCTTCTGATTGATAAAAAAAAACAAGAAAATGAGAATAAAACTCGTTAAATAGAAAAGAATGCAAACGAAAATCTTGTCTAAATGACAAGATTTTTTAACCTAAAGCAATATCTAAAATCATCATTACAGAAAAACCTATTAAAGTAAATAAAGCCATTAAATCTTTTTTTTGATTTGTTTGACTTTCGGGTATTAATTCTTCCACAACTACATAAATCATCGCTCCTGCTGCAAATGATAATAAAAATGGAAGTAGATTACGCATTTTCATGACTAAAATGGCTCCTATTATACCTGCAATCGGTTCGACAATTCCACTAAGTTGCCCTAAAAAGAAAGCCTTATTTCGACTCATTCCTTCACGGCGAAGTGGCATACTAACTGCAGTACCTTCTGGGAAATTTTGTAACCCAATACCAAGTGCTAAAGTCCACGCCGCAGCCAGTGTTGCTCCATCAAGTCCATAAATAACGGAACCAAAAGCAACTCCAACAGCCATACCCTCTGGAATATTATGAAGTGTAATAGAACTAATAAGCATGGCACAACGTTTAAAACTTACTTTTTTTTCTTTTTTCTTAGGGTTTCTTTTTTCGTAAATATCGTAAATTTTATCTCCAATAAAAAGTAAAACTCCTCCACTAAAAAAACCAATAAATGTAATAAGCCAAGGGGTAAGTTGTAAATTTTCGGCCATTGTGATTGCTGGTGCAATGAGTGAAAAAAATGATGCAGCAATCATAACCCCTCCGGCAAATCCTAGCATTCCATCCATTAAATTTTTGTTAATTTTTTTAAAGAAATAAACTAAAGAAGCACCAATTGCAGTAATGCTCCAAGTAAATATGGTTGCAAGTCCGGCTTGTAGAATCGGATTTAAAGATAAAACTTGTTCAAACATGATATTCCTCCCTTACTATATAGACTATTCGACTAGGTAGAAGTAGGAATGGGCTTTTGATTTTCACTAAATTCTTGAAAAGTGTTTGCAAGAATTTCTTTTTATATTAAAATAATAACAAGTGATATATAACAAATGTTATTTATGAGAGGAGAATGCGATGCCACCTATTCAAAAGTAAAGCAAAAATAGAGGAAAATAAAACATATTCACTAGCACTTGGAGATAATACCATTACTCTTACTGTTATGGCAGAAGATAATATTAAGAAAACCTACACAATTAAAATACGAAGAAAAGATGGTAATGCTAACTTAAGTAATTTAACGATAAGCGATCTTGATTTTGAATTTAATAAAGATACTTTAGATTACAATCTTCAAATAGCAAGAGATATAAATAGTATTACCATAGAAGCCACATTAGAAAGTGATTTGGCAACTATATCGGGTTTAGGAGAGTACTATTTAAACGAAGAAGAAACTTTGATAAAAGTAGTAGCCACTGCAGAAGATGAAACCCAAAAGACCTATACTTTAAACATTAAAAAAGAACCATTAGTAGAAGAAAAGAATCAAAAGAAATTGCTGTGGATAATCGTGGTAAGTGTTCTTGTTGTTTGTTTCGTAATAGGTTCTATAGTGATTTTCCTAGTTAAGAAAAAGAAAAAACAGTTAAGGAACAAAAAAGGCTTAATTTCTTTGAAATTTTGCCTTTTTAGAAAAAAATCTGTTATGATAAGGATAGGAGTTGAGTTTAAATGAAAAAATTTTTAATTGGTTTATTTATGATTATAATGACACTTGCCTTTATTGCTTTAGGAATTTCATTTACAATTGAAAAAACCATTACCGAAAATATTGGAGAAATAGTAAAAGAGGAAGTTACAAATGAAATTGTAGATAAAGTGTCCAAAAATACAAATGTCGATAAAGAAGAAATAAAAAAGGAAATTACTAAAGTCGTAGAAGAAAATGCAACAATTAAAAAAGTATTGGATGAAAGTTTAGACAAAGCAATGGATATATTAAATGGAAAAGAAATGGAAGATTTAGACTTTTCTAACGAATTAGAAGAATTAATTGATAGTAGTGAAGGTGTATTAAAAGAATATGGAATCACAATTACAAAAGAGCAAAAAGAAGAACTACTTGAAGTCGTAAGTAGCGAAGAATTTAATCAAGAATTTCAAAATACAGTAAAAGAAGTAAAAGAAGATATGCCGGAAAATGCGAAGACTGCTATTGATGCTTTTAATTTTATTCGCAGTACAACGTTTAAAAGTATGTTAATAGTTGGTATAGTGGTAATCTTAATTTGTATTGCTCTTCTTAAGAAAAGTTATTACAAATGGTTAGGTAGCCTTAGTAAAGCAACCATCGTAACTGGAATTTTCTATAGTGCTTTTGTATCATTATTTGTAAATTTTATCAATAATGAACTAGCCAGTGAACATAATATTACCTTATCCACTGTTTCTATGAATTATTATGGCTATATATTATTAGGAATTGGTGTTGTTGCTCTTATTGCAAATATTGTACTTTCTAAAACAATCAGACAAAAAGAAATATCAAATGATTCTAAACAAAAAATGTAAAATAGAAAAAAAAACTTACACAAAAAAATTTTTTGTGATAAAGTTATTTATGTCGGACCCAGCTTTAATGCGTTAAACAGAAGACGTTTTTACGCATTTTTCTTTGCCCAAAAGCAGGGTTCAAAAAAATTTAAGGAGGATTAATTTATGGAAAATAACAAATATCTTGGAAGTGAAAAAGTTGCAAAATTATTATTTAAATTTTCAATTCCTTGTATATTATCATTACTGATTAGTTCATTATACAATATCGTAGACCAAATTTTTATTGGCAATAGTGAACTAGGATTTTTAGGAAACGCTGCTACTAGTATTGTGTTTCCCATTACAATTATTTCTGTTGCATTTGCTTGGGCCATAGGAGATGGTTCTGCTGCTTATCTTTCTTTATGTCAAGGAAGAAAAGATACTAAAAATGCCCACGTTGCAATCGGAAATGGAATACTTATTAATTTTATCATTAGTATTTTATTTGTACTATTAGGGTTCCTATTTATGGACAAATTATTATTCTTATTTGGAGCGAGTGAAACTTCACTTCCCCTTGCTGAGGATTATTTTAGAATTATTCTACTATTTATTCCTGTTTATATGATGGCAAATGGAATGAACGCTATTATACGTGCTGATGGAAGTCCAGGACTATCTATGGCAACTACTTTAGTGGGAGCCATCACGAATATTATTTTAGACCCAATCTTTATTTTTGGATGTAAGTGGGGAATAGAAGGGGCTGCTTGGGCAACAGTAATTGGACAATGTCTTTCTTTAATTGCTTCTATTTTATACTTTACGAAAACCAAAACATTTAAGTTGACTTGGCAAAGTTTTAAAATAAACTTAGGAATTTTTAGCAACGTAATTAAACTAGGAGTATCTACATTTATTACTCAAATGAGTATTGTAATCATTAGTTTAGCTTGTAATATAATGCTTGCAAAATATGGTGCACAATCAAAATATGGAGCGGATATTCCCATAGCAGTAATTGGGATTTGTATGAAAGTATTTACCATTGCTATAAATATTGCGGTAGGAATAGTTTTAGGAGCACAACCAATACTTGGTTATAATTATGGGGCAAAATATTATAATCGAGTAAAAGAAACCTTTAAATTGGTTGTAATCTCGACTGTTACAGTGGGACTTGTTTTTATGCTTATCTTTGAATTTTTCCCAACTGTGATTATTAAACTATTTGGTACAGAATCGCCAACTTATATGGAATTTGCTATAAAGACATTTAGAATTTTCTTATTCTTTATCGTATTTACTTGTATGATTAAAGTAAGCAGTATCTTTTTTCAAGCCGTTGGAAATCCAATCAAAGCATCTATTGTTTCTTTATCACGTGATATTATTTTCTTTGTACCACTTGTTATAATCTTACCGCATTTTATGGGAGTAGAGGGTTCTTTATATGCTGCACCTATTGCAGATGCTATTGGTATTATTATCACTTTTATATTACTTGCTTTCTTCTTCAAAGACTTAGGTAAAGAAACAACAGAACAAGTAGAAGAAAAAGCAACTATAACAGATAGTAAAGAAGGAGCCATTATTACTATAAGTAGAATGCATGGTACAAAAGGAAAATATATTGGAGAGTTAGTGGCTAAAAAATTAAATATTCCTTATTATTATAAGGAACTTACAGCAATTGCAGCAGAAGAAAGTGGTTTAAATAAAGAATTTATCTCAAGATTAGATAGTGAAAACGACAATATACACGATTTATATGTAACCACTACTCCAGTAAAATATGCTATGGAAGCTCAGGAAAAAGTAATTCAAAAAATTGCTAGTAAAGGTTCTTGTGTAATTGTTGGTCGTGCAGCAGATTATGTCCTTAGAAATAATAAAAATTTAGTTAGAATATTTATTTATGCACCAGAAGATTACCGTATAAAAAGTATAATGGAAATGTATAAAGATACAAAAGAAGAAGCCAAAAAGAATATTCGTAAATCTGATAAGAATCGTGCAAACTATTATCAACTCATATCTAATTCTACTTTTGGAGATGTTAACAATTACGATTTATGTATTGATTCTTCTATTGGACCAGAAAAAACTTCTGAAATCATTTGTAACTTTATTAAAAACAGAAAAGAGTAAATGATGAAGTAGGAACAATGCCCTTGTTGCCCGAATCATTGCGGCAAAAACAATTTAAGTTGTGGAAGAGGAAGAGAATACTTTAGTAAGGAATTTATCTAAAGAAGAATTAGAACAATTACATAAATTATTACAAAAAATTTGTAGTCAAACTGAAAAAAATTGACATAACATATTTTTACGTTATACTAAAATAAATTTAGGAGATTATTGGAAAATGATTGAAAAAAGTAATAGAAAAAAGAGGAGGCTCTAATTGCATTGATATAGTGTTAGAGTATGATAAAGAAAGATACAATATAGAATTAGCTAATGCAGAAGAAAAAATTATTTTAAGAAGGCTTTCTGATAAAAAGATAATAAAGATATTTGATTGTAATTTAGGCTTTATCGTTCAAATTGATAAAGAGGAAGAAACTTATTTTGTAGTTTCTAGTTTCTCAAAAAAGAAACATAAATGTTTTTTAGACCATTATATAGAGGATGGAGATTCGTTATCATTAGAAAATAAACTTGAATGTGATAGTACGCATTTGGAAGACTTACGTTTATCTGACCGTTCATTTTTGGTAGGAAGACATAGAGATAAATATATATATAATTTGGAAAAAGTCTCTAAAAGTTTTGATAATGTTTATAATGACGATAAAATAAAGAAGTACTTTAGCGATAATACTATTTTAGTCTCTAGAAAAGTATATTCAAAATCTAATTCTGAAATAACAGATACCATTACATATGGAGTTAATCCCGAAACGTTTGAAGGCACAACTCCAATATGGAGTGTTTTGCAAAGAAGAAGCATTCCAATTTATACAGAAAAGCAAATAGATGAAATTGAAGAAAGGGAAAATGAAAAAGGAAATAATTTTCCTAATAGAGGAAAATATAATGATAGTGAAATAACCATTTATTATGAAATAGAAGAGCCTTTATATGAAATTGGAATGTATTTTGATAAACCTGAAGGAATTTATAGAGATTATAATCAAAAAGTAAATGAAAAGTTAATTAGACGTTTAATTAAAAAAGAGAATAATTAAGGAGCAAGTTTTTACAAATTTGCTTTTTTATTGAGGCAAATAATTTGAATTATGGTATATTTATGTTTATAAAGATAGGTTATTATTTTATTTATAAAATAGATTAGGAGTAAAATTATGACTTTTGATTATAAAAAAGAATACAAAGAATTTTCTTTATGCCATTGCTTTTACAATTAAAATGAGTTATAAAGGAGACTATAAGATAGAGGGCTATTTTCCATATGTAGTTCCACCACTTGAAGGTTTTTGGTGGCAAGATGGCCTCCAAGAAATTGATTATCATAAAAAAGAAGATTTCCATTTTATTTCTGTAATTCGACTTCCTGATTTTGTAACAAAAAAAGATTTTTTATGGGCAATAGAGGAAGCAACAAAAAAGAAAAATATGGATTTTTCAAAAGTGGAATTTTTAACCTATATTGAAGGAAAGTGCGTACAATGTATGCATATTGGTTCATATGATGAAGAGCCAAAAACAATAGAATGTATGCATCAATATATGGAAGAAAACGGGGATACAATTTTTATGGGGAATAATGAGTAGAGATTAGTAATTATTTTATAAATTATTTTGCTTTTCCAAAAAAGTCTTAATTTTGTAAGTTCTGGAAAATAATTTCCAAAACTTGACTAATTTACAAATTTAACATATAATTATAACAGAGGTGAAAACTGATGATAGAAAGAACAGAATATCTTGA